>JAURNF010000148.1 GCA_030830285.1 Candidatus Kapaibacterium sp. | reverse complement strand
GTGGTGCCATAGTATCAACAGACGTTGTTGGCTTGAAGCCGGCAGCAGCAGGCCAGCCATAGGCATCAACAGCACCGTAGCCGTAGATGTATCCACCAAAACTGACTGTGCCGTTGCTTGTAATGCGGTGTGCGCGGCTTTCGATACCGAAGTCGAGCGTTGTCCAATAGAGTCCGTTCGACATCTTGTTGAACTTCAACGTCGGGCTCTGTGCTGAAGGGTGGCGCCAAACTGGGATGCCATCGATCTCGAGCGATTCGAGGTTCTTGACGAGATCTGGTGAAGACGTGTCTGTCTTAACGATCAGATTCAAGCGGTGCTTCGAGAACTTTGGAGACGTCGGGAACTGGAAGATCGTGCTCGTAATGAACTGCTCTTCCGGTGTAACGTTGATCATGAATGGATCGAGGATCGGGTCGCCGTCCCACGATGATGAGCAAGAGTACTGCATCACGAAGATTGGCTTGTCGGCCTCCCACACTGAGTAGCCGTGTGTAATTGTTGTTGGGGCGCCAGCCTGTGTGATGTCAGCGAATTCACCAGCCTTATTCAGAACGCCGCCACCTTGGCCGATCAGCTTCTTGCTCTGCTTATCGTAGTACTTGAGATTCCACTTTGTGTTTGGCTCACGAGCTACCACGCGGAACACGTCTCCTTTACCCTGACCGTTGCGGTTTTCACGCTGGAGCTCGACAGATACATAACGCTTACCCCATGTTGTCGATGGAGGCGTCATTTCTGCAAGGTGATTCCGTCCGTTGCCGTTGATCAACAAGTTTGGCATTGTCGAACGCTCGTGGAAGGAGATCATACCGACCGGCTTTGACGCCTTGATCTTCGAGCCAGTAAGGTCGAATGTGCCACGTGTCTCACCGTCGCCCTTGACCATATAAACATCGCCCTCGTCGAGGAGGATCGTGAACGGTGCCGAGTTCAGGCGGCGACCACCTTCGGTCTTGCCGTCGAGCTCACCCGTGCCGCGGAGTTGAACCGTTACTTCAGTGCCGTTTTCGCGGCCGATTACGATGAAACCGCAAGCCCAAGGCTTGTATTCGCGGAAATCGAAGTATGTCGTAGCAAGGTACTCAGTGCCCCAACCGTTGACCGGGATGGCCATGTAGCCGTCGGACGAGGTGACCTTTGAATTCAGCACGTACACCGAAATAGGCTTCTTCGCGGTGATGCGCACTGCTTTCTTGACAACCTGCTCAGGTTCTCGTACTTCCCATGTCCAGTTCGTCTCGCCACGCTTATCCGACAGCGTGCGGATTTCGTAGGGCATCAGCTTGCGCTTGTACGTTTTTGCGCCCGCAGCATCAAACACTTCGATTTCTGTCTCGAATGCCGAAGCCACATAGATCTCAAGCTCGTCCACAGGGAACGGGTTGATCTCGTTTGGCGGGATCGCGATCCAGAACTCAGTGCCTTGCGCACCGTTAATGTTCAAGATCTGCTCGGCCGTTGGGACCTTCCGTTGTGCCTGGGCAGCAGTTAGAGCTGCGATGGACACGAACAAGAGCGCTAGAAATCGCGATACGTATCGCTTGGTCATGGAAACCTCCAAACATCAGGATGTCACGCCATTCCATGCCCCTTGAAGAGCATGTAACGCCGTGGTTTGACTGACACATTACACTAACCTGAGGGTGTGCCCAGAGCACCCCACCTCGGGATGGTGCTATGATAAACAAATATTCGCTTTCAGAGTTACCCAAAACGGCAGGATATAGGGGGTATGTGGAAAGATCCTGCTGTTTTGTTCTCGCATAGTAGAGAAGTCGGAACGGCTGTGTTTGTTACAAAAACTGTCGTCGGTCCAGTGGGGTTCCTTGGAAGCCCCTTTTCGTAAGTTTGCAGACTGTTTACTCAACACTATCAACCCATGCCATGACAGATGACATGAAACGATCCCTGGAGTTCAATGACACGACGTTCGCCAATGAGCGTCGCGCTCCAGAGGGATTTGCGCCTATTGCCAATGAGATCCGTCGCGATATCGTGCGCATGCTTGTGCGCGCTGGTTCGGGCCATAGCGGCGGTCCGCTTGGCTCAGCTGACATCTTCACGATGCTGTATTTCGGTGGCTATATGCGCTACAACTCTGCAGATATGCAGGCGCCGCGCGACCGATTCGTGCTGTCTGCGGGCCACATGGCACCGGTGATGTATGCTGCATTGGCAAATGCAGGCTGCTACCCGAAGAAGGAACAGACGACTCTTCGCAAGTACAACACGCGTCTGCAGGGTCACCCTGGTCGTGACATGCACCTTCCGGGTGTCGAGACGTCATCAGGTTCGCTGGGCCAGGGCATTTCGATTGCCGTGGGTATGGCGATGAGCGACAAGTTGGTCGACAAGAGCGACCGCCGTGTGTTTTCGCTCACCGGCGACGGCGAGCTGCAAGAGGGCTCAGTGTGGGAGGCAGCAATGGCTGCGTCGCACTTCAAGCTGGATAATTTCTGCTGGTTGATCGATAATAACGACTGTCAGATTGACGGTCGCGTTCCAGACGTGATGAACGTGTACCCAATCGACAAGAAGTGTGAGTCATTTGGCTTCGATACGATCGTGGTCAATGGTCACGACTTCGCTGACCTCCAGCGCGGATTTGATCGATTCCTTGAGAATCAGCGCACGGGATCTGGTAAGCCAACGGCAATCATTTGCCAGACGTTCATGGGACACGGCGTGTCGTTCATGAACGACAAGTTCGAATGGCACGGCAAGCCGCCATCAAAGGATCAGGCTGTTGCTGCTCTCGAAGAACTGGCCCAACTCCCATAATTCAACCCCATCACGACACTACAGACTGAACTTCAATGGAACTTCTCGGATCAAAACCCACGCGATTTGGCTTCGGCGACGGTCTCGTTGACCTCGGCGAGCGCCACAGCAATGTGATCGTCCTCGGCGGCGATATCACCGGCTCGGTGATGACATCGCTCTTCAAGGAAAAATTCCCAGATCGCTTCTTCTCGATCGGTATCGCAGAACAAAACGCTACGACAATCGCTACTGGCCTTGCATTGAGCGGTAAGATCCCGTTCTTCGCTTCCTACGGCGCGTTCTGTGCGCTTCGTAACGCCGACCAACTCCGAATCTCCGTGGCCTACAACGAGGCAAACGTGAAGATTGGTGGCGGTCACGCTGGTATCAGCGTTGGACCCGACGGCGCGACGCACCAGATTCTCGAGGAAGTTGCGTTCCTACGCACACTCCCGCATATGACGATGATCGTTCCTGCTGACTACGAAGAAGCTCGCAAGGCAACCGTAGCAATGGGCGAAATGGTGGGTCCGGCCTACATCCGCTTTGGACGTTCACCGGTGCCATTGTTTACCACACCAGACACACCATTCCAGCTTGGCAAGGCCAATGTTGTGATGGAGGGAACAGACGTTGCGCTGATCGCGAACGGCGCCCTCGTGTGGGAGAGCATCCTTGCTGCGAAAGAGCTGGCGAAGAAGGGCATTTCTGCGCGCGTGATCAACGTGCATACAGTTAAGCCATTCGACGTTGAAACGGTAACAACCGCTGCACGCGAGTGTGGCTGTATCGTAACAGCTGAAG
>JAURNF010000147.1 GCA_030830285.1 Candidatus Kapaibacterium sp. | reverse complement strand
TCACCCTCTTCCCACGGTAAAACTCGGGGTCCTTGATGATGTACTCAACGCCGCGGTCTTCATACGTTGGCAGTGACGCAATTGTCGGCTTCCGTGGCTCAAAGCATCCCAATCCGCCGGCAAGAAACACCGTCTTACCGGTGATAACGCTGCCACGTGACGTGGTAACGCGGAACGTCCCATTATCGAGGCGTTCGAGGGAGTCTGCACGCTCACCCAACGTGAAGGTTGGATGAAACGGCTCGCCCTGCTTGAGAAGGTTGTCGACGAGTTCGCCCGCAAGTACCGAAGGGAAACCTGGAATGTCGTAGATCGGCTTCTTTGGGTAGATCTCAGCGCACTGACCGCCCGGAATTGGGAGGTAGTCGATGAGGTGGCACTTCCACTTGAGAAGGCCCGCTTCGAAGACCGTGAACAATCCGCAAGGACCGGCACCGATGATGATAACATCGGTCTCGTGCACTGTCGGTGATTGATCGTGATTCATGATGAGGTCGAAGATGATGATGAATGTTGAATACTTCGTAGTGACGCTATCGTGATTCCATGTCGGCTCTCATTCAACCAACAAAGTCCACCAACGATAAACGAGATGCCATAGTTCACAAGCCACGCGATCATCGCAAAGGCCAATGCTTCTGAGGCGGTGGCAGATGTGAGTGCCATGAGACCTACTTGCGCGAAACTTTGATAGACGCCAAATGCTCCCGGCGTTGGTGCGATGGTCACACCGACCGAGATGACGAGCAGCAGCGTTGTAGCGCCGGCAATCGTCAACGTCTGCGCAGATGCATATGGCATCGCTTGAGCGGTTACCCAAATCGGAACAATGTAGAGCACCCACACGAGAATCGAGAGGATCACGAGCGAGATGTACAAGCGAGGTTCACGAACTGCACGCATTCCATCTCGCACGCTCTGGAGCATACCCTCGAGCGTCTGCGCTAGTGCTGGCCGAACGCGTGCAACGGTGAGCTGAACAAGGCGTGGTCCAACGTTTGTGAAGACGACCATCACGAGGATACCTATGAGGACGAGCGCGGGAAGTCCGAGCTTCAGTCCCAATGTCTGCACCGTTACACCTGGAAGCACAGCTTGTACAACATCTGGCGAGATCACAACTAGTGCGGTGATCGATATCAACAGCGTGAGAACGTCGATCACACGTTCAACCAAGACGCTACTTCCAGCCAGCGGCATGGGAAGTGATTCTCGTTTGGCAAAGATCCACGGTCGGACCACTTCACCGAGTCGGGGTATTATGGTATTCACCGCATACCCGATCATCACAGCTGAGAACGCTGTTGATAGCTTGACGTTTGGAGCAGCTGGACGCAGAAGAATCCGCCATCGGACAGCACGAAGGAGATGCGAAGCAACGATCATTGGGACAGTCGCTGCAAGTAGCAATAAGTTCGAATCCCCCATCAATGCAGCTACTTCGGCGATGTCAACATCGCGCAACAGAAACCACAGCGCAGCTCCTACGATCGCAGTACTAATGACAACGCGGATAACGGTCCGGAGATTCATTGCTTTGTCGCTCGCCGCTTACGTATGGTCATACCCTGCTGTGTGAAGTGCGCCTTCAAGGCTTGCCCCGTGAACGAGCCTTCAACACCAGCAACTGTCTTCGGAGTACCTGTGGCAACGAGACGTCCGCCCTGGCTGCCGCCTCCAGGCCCCATGTCAATAATCCAATCGGCCGCTGCCATCACATGCACGTTGTGCTCAATCACGACCAACGTGTGCCCTTGCTCGACAAGACGATGGAAGGCGTCGATCAAAGCCGATACGTCATGAACATGCAAGCCTGTTGTGGGCTCGTCAAACATGAACAGGACTGAGCCTTGCGCTTGCGTATCGAGATGCGTTGCGAGCTTGATACGCTGCGCTTCCCCACCACTGAGGTGCGTCGATGGTTGACCAAGTCGAATGTAGCCGAGACCGACATCACGAAGGATCGAGAGCTTCGAAACGATTCGCGGATAGTCGCTGAAGTGCTGAATGGCTTCCTCAACCGTCATGCCGAGCACATCAATGATCGACTTGCCCTTGTAGAGGATGTGATGGGCATCACGCTTGTAACGGGCACCATTACAGCTCTCACACGGCAATTCAATGTCGGGAAGGAACTGCATTTCGATCGTGACAGTGCCAGCCCCCTCGCACATTTCGCAACGTCCACCAGCTACGTTAAACGAGAAGTGACCTGGACGCCAGCCAAGTTGCTTCGCAGATTGTGTTGATGCGTACACATCACGAATGGCGTCGAAGACCTTTGTGTACGTCGCGGGTGTAGAGCGGCTTGATCGACCAATTGGTGTCTGATCAATCATCTCGATGCCCGTGATGTGCTCCAGTCCGTCGATGCGTTCACACTGTCCTACCTCGCCAGAGTATCCACCGAACATGCGCTGTACGCCAGCATACAACACGTCATGCACAAGCGAACTCTTGCCTGATCCGGAGACTCCAGTGACAACCGTCAACGTACCAAGCGGTATGCTAACGTCGTCGCCACGCAGATTGTGGTGATGCGGCTTCTTGACAACGATCTGACGACCATTCCCCTTACGATACGTCGTAGGTGCGGGAACAGAACGTACCCCGCGGAGATAGTCTGCGGTGAGACTTTCACCGTGTTCGATCATGTGCGACAATGAGCCTTGGTAGACCACTTCGCCGCCACGCTCACCGGCGTGCGGACCAATATCTACAACGTAATCGGCGGTGCGAATGACATCAAGATCGTGCTCAACGATCACGACCGTATTCCCGAGTCCGCGCAGCTGTTGAAGAATGCGGAGTAGACGATCAGTATCGCGTGGATGCAACCCAATGCTCGGCTCATCAAGCACGTAGAGCGTGCCAACAAGCGCAGAGCCCAATGATGTTGCAAGGTTGATACGTTGTGACTCACCACCAGAGAGCGTGTGTGACAATCGATCCAACGTCAAATACTCAAGTCCAATGTCGCACAACACATGAAGTCGACGTCGGATCTCCGAGAGAATCTGTCCAACGATCGACTCTTCGAATGGCGTGAGCATGAGTCGATCGAAGTGATCACGTGCTTCGCCAAGTGTGAGTGATACCACGTATGGAATGTTGACGCCACCAACGAACACCTGTCGTGCAGCTGTGCGCAGGCGTGACCCTCCACATTTCACGCACGATGTGTAGCCGCGGTAGCGACTCAGCATCACGCGATAGTGTGTCTTGTAGGACTTCTCTTCGAGCATCCGGAAGAAGCCATCGACGCCGATGTACTTACCAAAGCCCGTCATCACTGATTGACGCTGCTCGTCTGTCAGCTTATAGAACGGAACATCAAGTGGCACATCTTCTAGAGGAGCTTCAGAGGTCAGTGTCTTGAGATACGCTCCAAAGGTCTCACCGCGAAACGGGTGCAGTGCGCCACGACGAATGCTCAGGTTCGTATCAGGAACCACAAGATTCATATCGATACCAACACTGCGTCCGAACCCCTGACACGTCGGGCACGCACCGAATGGACTGTTGAACGAGAAGAGACGAGGCTCTGGCTCGATATACTGCGTTCCAGTTCTGGCACTCTCGAACCGCGAAGAAGCGTACATGTCTTCGCCCGTCTGAACATTGCGAATCACTAGTCGACCACTTCCCGCGTCAAACGCCTGTTCGAGCGAATCCATCAATCGTGTATGCGATTCGCTGTCGTCTCGTACGACGATCCGATCGACAAGCACATACACTGGAACACCGGACTGTGGAAGTTCCTGCACATCATCGAGCTCGAGTATCTCTGATGACGATCCCACGACCAATCGCGAGAACCCCTTCGCACG
>JAURNF010000146.1 GCA_030830285.1 Candidatus Kapaibacterium sp. | reverse complement strand
GCATACCACGTCGAGCAACTGCGCCGCTGCGTTCGACCTTCGATACATAGACACCTTCGGAGATGTCGAATTTCTGTGTGAGATCACCAGTGAGTGGATTGGCCGTAAAGCCAAGGTCCTTGAACGTGACCGGCTCACTCGACGATGACCCGTTATTGTCGCCAGCACGTCCAAAATTGTCGGCGACTTCCTTACTTCCATCGAGTGCTTTGAGCTTTACGCTCTTCGTGATCGCCTTACCGTCGCGCCAAATCTTAAGATTCACCGTGTTGCCCGCGCGACGCAGAACGATTTCGTTCTGCAGATCATTCGAGGTCTTCACAGCCTTACCATCGACTTCAAGAATCACGTCCCCAACGTCAATGCCTGCTGCTTCTGCTGCACCACCCTTTACAACGCTGTTTACGTTCACACCACTCACCGATGGAAGGCCCACTGCCTTTGCTGATGCTTCATCGACACTCGTGATCTCAACACCAATGTATCCGCGCTGAACCTTTCCATCGTCAATCAGGTCAAGAGCAACACTCTTCACCATGTCGATAGGAATTGCAAAGCCATAGCCGTTGTAGAATCCTGTGTTGGAAGCAATCGCGGTGTTGATGCCAACGAGACTTCCATTCAGATTGAACAACCCACCGCCAGAGTTGCCGGGATTGATCGCTGCATCTGTCTGAATGAAGTTCTCAACGGCAAACCTGTTGCGACGTCCACGACGCTCGTTGGTACCGATGATTCCAATGCCACGTCCGACTGCCGACACGATGCCTGTGGTTACCGTTGACCGAAGTCCGAGCGGACTTCCCACGGCGACCACCCATTCGCCGACGCGAATCTGTTCGCGTTGTGCAAAGTGTGCAGGTGTGAACGTGCCCTCAATCTTGAGCACCGCGAGATCGGTCAATGAGTCACGTCCAACCAGACGTGCCTTGTACTCTTTCTGATCCTGCGTTGTGACAAGGATGCCACCTTCTTTGGCGTTCTCAACTACGTGATTATTCGTCACAACATATCCGTCGCTTGAAATCACAACGCCACTACCACCAGCCTCGCCTTCCTCAGGCTCCCGAAGATCTTCCTCACCATCCGGTCCGAAGAATCGGAAGAACTCCTCGGGCATACGCTGCATCGACGGACGTACGCGCTCGGTGGTAACGGTAATTGAAACAACCGACTTCGTGACGGCGCCAGCGACTGCAACGAACTGATCGTTGAGTTGCGCGACATTCGCAGGTGTTTGCACTGGTGCTTGACGAGCGCCAAGATCCAGATCACGCGCGAAGAGGTCTTCAATCGCATTGGTGCTAAAGGTTGTGATCATCGCCACACCCATCACAACACCAACGCCGATAAGTGCCACAGCGGCAAAAAGAGAACGCTTCATGTAGGTCAACTCCAGAATGATTTCAGCGTTGACTGACGAACAAAAAAAATCTTTAGTGGGCGCGGAGATTAGTCCAGCACAAAGCGGACCGGCAGGTGGAGGGTTTCCTCAAGAAGCTCCTTCCGCCGTTCGGCACCCCACAGCTCCATGTCGGCAAGTCCATTTGGGACAATGAGATAGATGTCGATGCCGTCGCTCGATACGTCAACGCGTACCCGCTGCACCAGCTGCTGCTGACGGCGGTCGAGGCCTTCCGCAATGCGAAGAATCGACGCTAACACTCGCACAACCTGCTGCTCCTCGGGGGTGAGCGCCATGAAGGTAGCGTGCTTTTTCTTTGGGTGACTCTTTCGGTGATACCTAGCAATCGACGCAATGATCTCGGTTTCGTCGTTCGTAAACCCAGGCATTGCTGAGTTCCGAATGATGTACTCACTGTGTTTGTGATGTTGGTCAGCTCCGATGTGAAATCCTACATCGTGAAGAAGCGCAGCTGCCTCGAGAAGTTCGAGCTCACGGTCGCCATATCCATGGAGCATGCGGAGTCCATCGAACAGCCTCACAGCAAGGTTCTTCACGTGATCAGCATGTGGTCGACGCACACGATAGAGTTCGCATACATGATCAACGCTTTCGTATCGCAAATGCGCGAGGTGGTGGAAGCGCCGAATGTCGTCATCCTTCTGAACGGTATCAAAGACGATACCCTCACGCAACGCATAGGATGAAATGCGGAGTTCATCAATTCCCAAACCCAGCATCGCCTGCTCAAGAATAATCGAGCCTGCCACGATCACATCAACACGCTTGGCTTCCATTCCTGGAATAGCGAGTCGCGTCTCAACCGAACGCGCTGCAAGTATGCGATCGATCGTTGTGCGTATATCTCGAAACGCATACGTCATCCCATTGAGAGATTCCGGCTGGCGGTGATACAGTCGCGCATGCGTCATAGCAGCTACTGACATGATCGTTCCGGAGCATCCCACTGCTACATCGAACCCGTGCACACGCATCGAATGAAACATCGATGTCCATTCTCCGCGCACAGCTGTTCGGCAAGCATCGATACGATCCTCCGTCACGATGCCATCAGGGAAGAAGCGCTTTGTGTACCGCAGGTGACCAAGCTTCGCCGAGTGAACCACTTCGGCCTCACCTTGAAATCCGATAATCGTCTCCGTCGATCCCCCACCGATGTCGATCACACACGCGCGCTGATCAACGATCGGCAACGCATGAATTGCACCAGCATAGATGAGTCGTGCTTCTTCTGTACCTGGCACAACTTCAACGGAGATGCCTGACTCTTGCAGAACGCGCTCGACGAACTCGTCCTTGTTTAAGGCCTCGCGAACAGCACTTGTAGCAATCGCACGGACCACAGCATTGTGCTGCTCAGCAAGCTTTGCAAACCGTCGCATTGCAGCCACGCCTCGATCGATGGCATCAGGAGCAAGACGCTTCATGTCTCCAGCACCCGAGCCCAGACGCACCATCTCCTTGTCACGAGCGTGGATCTCGAGTTGCCCCCTAGCACTCACCGATGCGATGACCATGTGGAACGAGTTCGTTCCAACATCTATCGCTGCAATCGGTCGCTGCCCAATACGATCATCTGCCATGTCGTGCCTCCACCGCAAACATAGCATCTGTATCTTGCTCAATGCTCCAACGCCCCTTCATCATCCTTGGCCTCATTGTTGTAGGTCTGATCGTTTTCAGCGGCTTCGGACTCGGCCTCGTTCGCCGCATGAGTGGCAAGGGACCGAAGAAATAGTCCAGAACCGACAAAGGCCACCCGAGGGTGGCCTTTGCGGCGTTCTGTTCACGATCGTGGCCTTAGTGAGCCACGGTCACGGGAAGTGTGATCGTGCCTGTACGGCCAGTGATCGTCACATAGTACATACCTGATGTGAGCGAGCTTGTGTTGAGTCGGAACTCATACACGCCGCCCGATTGTGTTTGATTCGCGAGCAGTGTTGATGCGAGCGATCCTGTTGCGTCTGCAACACGAATCGTGACAACATCATCACTTGCCAGCTCATAGCGAATCGAGCACGCATCAGATGAAGGGTTAGGGAATACGCGGCCTGCAAATGCTGGAGCGACATTGTTGTCGTTAACACTTACAGGATCTTGTGCCTTGTATTCGCGGTTAACCGGATCGTATTCCGTCCACTCGAGATCCCAGCGCTCGAGTCCAATCGCACCACGGAATGTTACGCGATCGAAGAACGCATTGTCGCCCTTGCCATCGAATGCTGCACCGTTGAGGACTGGTGAGCCTGCGCTTGGAGATGGATCGAACTCGACCGTATTGGAGAATGCGTTTGCGAGCATCGCAACCGATGGTGAAGACTTGTCAACAATGTTGTTGAACGCTGGCTTTGCAAGCCATGTGTTGTCGAAGCCAGCAGGAGGAGTTGCACCGCCTGTCAGACCCGCAAGCGTCAACGTTGCGTTCTTCACACCGTACCATGAATTGTTACGGATCTCAAGGCTATCGCCATTCGCAGCAATCATTGTTGGGAGCTGCGCGAACTCGAAGCCACGTGGCCATCCAACAAACACCGAGTTGAGAATGCTCTGACGTGAATTGCGACGAACTTGCGCTGCAGCACCGAAACGCGCATTGTACTGATTTGCTCCACCACCTGTCGTCCACGATGTGTCTTGGAGTGGACCGATCGCAGTGATGTTTGAGAAGACAGCTGATGTGAATGGCTGATTGTACGATGCATTCGCATCATTATCCGACTCGAACGCCTGCGATGTTGATACGTCAGCAACAGTGCGGAAACGCTGTACGATACCATACTGGACGCTGCCACTGAAGCCGTTGTCTGTATCAAAGTCGTCATCGAGGATGCCGTACGAGATCAAGCGCTTTGCATTAACCGTACCACCGAACCACTCAAAGCCGTCGTCATTACCGTACGACACTTGAATGTTGTTGAGCACGGTCTTGCGACCAACGCCACCCATTGTGAGCGAGTTAAGCTCGTTGTTTGGCGCAACGGCGATACCTGCAAACTCGATACGTACGAACTGAAGCGAACCGCTTGAGTCTTCGTCGTCCTGACCACCAAACCATCCACGTCCACCTGGTGTCGACTCAGCAATACCACCTTCGATAGCGGCTTGACCACCTGGGTGGTTCGTGCGTGCCTTACCGCAGATTACAATACCACCCCAGTCGCCACGAGCACGTTGACCCGGAAGTGCACTTGATGTGAACACGATCGGAAGCTTGCGTGTGCCGTTTGCAATCAACTTGCCACCCTTATTGATGCAGAGCACAGAGTTCTGACCAACAGTATCGCCAAGAACGATTGTGCCTGGCTCGATTTCGAGTACACCACCATCGTTCACGTAGACGTAACCGTCAAGACCGTAGATCTTGGTGTTGGAGAGCTTTACGCGTCCTGTGATTTCACCGCGCAACACAGAGTCTACGCGAACAGGCGCAGGAGCAACGATCTTGATTGGATTGTCATTGATATCCGTCTTTGTTGTGTCGCTGAGCAACACCATACGAACGTACCCTGTTTCTGTCTGATCGCTCGGACGGAAGACGATGCCACCTGCTACTGCTCCACGACGTGTTGCAGAGTCAAGTACGTTCGACAGTCCCGGAAGTACCGTCCAAGGACCTGTCTGGCTCTTGCCAAACTCAAAGCGCCAGCGCTGACGGAATGTGCCCGCTGTGTCCCAACGAAGATCTACTGACTGACCAACGCGAATCTCACGAACGTTTGTGCCAGGCTCGATGAGGCGCACTGTAGGAACCACAACGACTGGTGCTGTCACCGCAAAAGGCACATCAGTTACATCAAACTTCGTTGGATCACTGATGAGTGTCATCTTGATGTAGCCCGTCTGCGTTACCACGTTCGGGGCTGTGAATCCGTTTGTAAGCTTGCCGCGTGTTGCGCCAGCGTCAACAACATTCTCGGCACCTGCAATTGGTGACCAAGGACCTTGCTGCGATGTGGCAAATTCAAACTTGTAGCGATTGCCAGCTGCGCTCGTTGTGTCCCACTCAATGTTCACCTTTGTGCCCTGGAGATATGACTCCCCAGCAGCAGCACCCGGCTTTGTGATGCGTACAACAACTGCTGCGCGATACTCTGTGTTTACTGGATCATAGTTAGCCCAACCCTCGTCCCAAGCATCGCCTTCCGCAGGGAATGCACCACGATATGCAACGCGCTCGAAGAATGAGTCATCGACAGGATACAGCGGACCACCATTGGTAAACTGCGCCGTAGTCAGGTATGGAGCAAAGCCACGCGGACGAGCGTTGAACGTTCCGTCTGTTGACCATGGATTCGTAAGGAATGCGTTGTTAGGATTTGAACGATCAGCTCCATTGCTGTATTCCTGTTTCGCAATCCAATTCGCGTCAAGCCCTGCCGGAGCAGTGCCACCAGCAAGATTGAGCCATGTGCCCTTGACGCCAAACCAATTTGAGCCGCGAACAGCAAGCGAGTCGGTAAGCGCCGCATTCATTGTTGGAACCTGTGCGATCTCAATACCACGAGGCCATCCAACAACGACCGTGTTGAATACACTCAGGCGCGAATTACGGCGAATCTGCATCGCAGCACCATAGCGGCTGTTGTACTGATTCGCACCGCCACCAGTCGTCCATGATGTGTCTTCGATTGGTCCAATCAGTGTGAGGTTCGAGAATGTCGCTGATGTGAGTGGACGGTTGAACGAGCTATTCGCGTCGTTGTCTGTCTCAATCGCCTGTGACGTCGAGACGTCTGCAACTGTGCGGAAGCGCTTTACAAGTCCGAACTGAAGCTTACCACTGAAGCCGTTATCAGCGTCAAAGTCATCGTCGAGGATACCGTACGAGATGAAGTATTTT
>JAURNF010000145.1 GCA_030830285.1 Candidatus Kapaibacterium sp. | reverse complement strand
TCAGCAACGGTAAGTCTGTCGATGTCCTCGTGTTGTTCCGCCCAGCGGGTGAAGCGACATACTCAGCCGACATCAAGCCAGTTTGGGAAGGCACTGTCGATGAGCGCACAGCAAAACTTCAAGGCGTCGGTATCATTCCGAAGATCGACACCGATCCGATCGACCTGACATGTGCTGAAACACAGGAAGGTGTAGTGGCGGAACGTGATTTCACAATCACCAACGCTGGTACAATGGAACTCGCAATCACTGGCGCTACACTCTCTGCACCAGTGCCTCCAGGCTTCGCGATTGTCTCAACAACACCTGCACTGCCAATGGTTGTGGCGCGCAGTGGTGGCAAGGCAACAGTCCGTGTATCGTACACACGTCCGACCGGACAGCTCCTTGCTGCAAGCACAACGCTCGAACTCGTACATGATGCAACTCCAGGTACAGGTGCTGACTCGTCAACACTGGTTCCAGTTGGAGCACATAAGGAAACGTTCAGCGTTGGTGGTTGCTCAGGTCCAGATATCGAAACAGCAGATCGTGACTTTGGCCGTCAGCGCGCGAATTGCGACTCCCCTACACTTTCGTTTACGGTAACGAACACTGGTGGTGGATTCAAGCCACTCGAAGTGAAGGCTCTGACACCAGGCGGCAATGATCCTACAGCATTCACAATCGTTGGCTACCTCGACGACGCTGGCAAGCAAACGACACTTCCGCTGGTAATCCCTGCAGGACGTACGTTCCAAGTGCTAGTGAAGTTCACACCGACATTGCCAGATGCCGCACCTTGGGCTGACCGTAATTACTCGGCACAGTTCGAAATGGTTGGCTTCCCACTCGGTGAGACAACACCTATCAAGACCGTCGTCGCGAAGGTTGTTGGCGTTGGCTACGTAACACCAGTTACGATGGACCTCGGCAACAACATTGCTGCCGGTGGTTCTGCTGAGCCAGGCACAGTGGTTGACTTCGTTGTGTCGGGTCGCAGCGGAAACTGGACGAGCGCAGATCTAACATCGTTCATTGCCGACGTGATCGTCGACAAGAACAACCTCACATTCAACAACGGCTCAGTACGGATCGCTGGTGGCCTTACGGGTGGTTGGACAGTTGGTGATCCAGTTGTCTCTGATCTCAACGCAACACAAGCACAGTGGCGCTTCACTGCAACTGGCGGTGATCGCATTGCGGGCGACGGACCGTTGCTCACGTTCAAGGCAACACTGCTTCTCGACGCTACAACATCAAGCAAGCAGGACTTGGTACTCACGCTTCCACGTCCATGCGTGATCCCAAGCACAACCGGCGACTCTACATCGATTTTCAACTGCGCACTCACACGTCGTGTAACGAAGATTGGCGCAACGCTTCCGAAGCTCAATCCAGTCGCTCCAAACCCGGTCACAAACGGTTCGGCAACTGTATCGTTCTCGGTTGGTATCCCGTCGATGACAACTGTCGAGCTGGTTGATGCTCAGGGTGTTGTGGTCCGCACATTCGTGAGTGGTCGCCTCAAGGACGGCGAGTACGACATGTCGTTCACAACGGCTGGTCTGCCATCAGGTATCTACTTCCTCCGCATGGCAACTGGCGCATACTCGAGCAGCGAGAAGTTGATCATCGTCGAGTAATCGAAATTCAACGTCGGAACTATCAAGGGCGGCCCTCGGGCCGCCCTTTTCCGTTTTGGCACGTTAATTGGTTTGGACGATAAAAAGATTGTAGTTTTGTCGTGCATCAGTCCACGGTCACCATGACAAATCCGAGACCATATCGCATCGCCATTTACGCACTCACGTGCCTCGTCCTGCTTGTAGCAACGACGATCATGGCACGTGCAGATAATGCGCGCAAGGCGACTACGAAGAAGACCACGCCTGTGGCTTCTTCACCGATTTCGTCTGCCGTATCAACAACCATACGCGCTCTGGGTTCGGTCCGCACGCAACAACAGCATCCACAACAGCGTGTCCTTGTCGGCAATGACACCGTCCGCAAGGAAAATCGGTTCCTCTTTGTGCGTGCAGCGTCGGAGGTACTCACCGTACGCATCGAACTCGCGCGTGATGAGGCACAGGTAGAAATCGGCGTCTACAACATGCTTGGCAAGAAGATCATGGATGTGCATCGCGGTACAACTGCACGTGGCATTCACGAGTACACGACTGCGATTCAGGATCTTCCTGAGGGCGTGTACGTCTGTGTCATGCAGGGTGCTGACTTCCGCAAGGCAGAAAAGTTCTACCTTAGCCGATGATCACACGTCTCCACAATTGAAATTCCACACCGAGCCGCCCAACAAGCGGCTCGCAACGTATTGATAAAGGGTGTTCGCATGAAGTTCGCAACAAAGGCCATTCACGTCGGTCAAGAACCCGATGAGCTTACCGGTGCCGTAACTGTTCCGTTGTATCAAACCTCAACCTACGCTCAGGAAGAGATCGGCAAGCACAAGGGCTTTGAGTATGCACGTACGCACAACCCTACGCGATTTGCGTGGGAAGCCAACCTTGCAGCAATGGAGAGCGGAACTCATGCCTATGCGTTTGGTAGCGGCTCAGCTGCTGTAGACACGCTGATGCGATTGCTGAGCGCGGGCGATCACGTCATCATGGCAGAAGACATGTATGGCGGCACGTTCCGTCTCACAGACAAGGTGCTTCGTCGATTCGGAATCACGTTCTCGTACGTCGACATGCGTAATGTCGCGAACGTTGAGGCAGCACTGCAGCCCAACACGAAGATGATCTACACCGAGACGCCGACGAATCCGATGATGACGATCACGGATCTGCGTGCAGTTGCAGAGATCGCTCGTGCGAAGAACTGTATGATGGTTGTCGACAACACGTTTGCCTCCCCATACTTTCAACGTCCACTCGAGCTCGGCGCTCACATCGTGTTGCATTCAGCAACGAAGTATCTGGGTGGCCACAGCGACTTGGTAAGTGGTATCGTAGCGACAAATGATGCTGCGATTGCCGAGCAGCTGAAGTTCCTTCAAAATGCTGTCGGAGCTGTCCCGGGTCCGTTCGAATGCTGGCTGCTCCTTCGTTCGGCAAAGACACTTGCCGTTCGCATGGAACAACATGCTGCCAACGCCATGAAGATAGCAGCGTTCTGCGAACAGCATCCAGCAATCGTTCACACGCACTACCCTGGCCTCGCATCCCATCCACAGCACGACATCGCAGCACGACAGATGTCGGGCTTCGGTGGAATGATCTCGATCGAGCTTGGTTCGCTTACGAAGGCCGTTGATGTAACGAAGCGCCTGAAGCTCTTCACACTTGCAGAGTCGCTCGGTGGCGTTGAGTCGCTTGTATGCCACCCAGTGAGCATGACGCACGGCTCAATTCCAAAGGAGCAGCGCGACCGACTCGGTGTGACCGAGGGCTTGGTGCGCCTATCCTGTGGAATTGAGGACGTAGACGATTTGCTTGAGGACCTTGCTTCAGCGTTGCGCTGAAAAGCCCCCTGACATCATTACGCTTGCTTGCGAACGCCGACAACATTGTACCGGTTGGTCACAAATGACCAGTCGGCGAATGTTGCATTACCAGCAGGGTTGCAGCCAGCGCCATGGAAGTCGCTAAACGCAGCTGACTGATTCACCCAGACATAGCTGTTGAAGTTGAATGATACTGGCGCGCCCGCGTTGACAATGGCGTCTTCCGCTTGCTGTGAACGAGCTGCATCTGTGCAGTACACGAGAGCACTCAGTGCTCCATGATTGCGGATGCTTGATGTCACTTCGTTCAGCGATTGATCGAACGAGTCGGTCGCGATCACAAACGAGATCGGACCAAACCACTCCTTCGTGTAGATGTCAGCCTTCGATGTGTCGGTGCGCAACACGATCGGTGACATTGATCGTGCAGCTTCGAATCCGGGTTGAATCACCGATGCACTCTCGCGCACAATACCGAGTCCAAGGCCTTGTGCTTCCGACACGCGGGCTGCGGTTGCTGTGCTTTGTACCGCGCCAAGTGTAGTCGGACCCGCCTTCTCGTTAAACACGAGGGCGTCGATCTTTTCACGGAGCTTCTCGACAACAGCCTCAACAGATACTGTCTCGCTACCAACCTTCATCCCATCGCGAGCGATGAAGATGTTCTGTGGTGCTGTGCACATCTGGCCCGAGTACAACGTCAGCGAGAATGCAAGGTTGTCCATTGCACGATCGAGATCATCCGTAGAATCAAGCACAACGCAGTTAACGCCGGCCTTCTCTGTGAAGACGATCTTGCCGTGCTGCGCAGCTTCGTGCTCGACAATAGTTCCGAAGTGTGGACCACCAGTGTAATCAATGATGCGGACTGCAGGGTGACGTACAAGATCAAGTGTGATCGGTGCATCAACGGTGTCGACGGCGAGCTGCACGATGTTTGGATCGAGTCCAAGCTCGGCAAGCACTTCACGGACGCGCGCAACTACAATGGCGATCGGATATACCGCCCCTGGATGTGGCTTCACAATCACGGCATTCCCCGTGACAAGTCCGGCGAACATTCCTGGCGTTGTGTTCCATATCGGGAACGTCGAGCAACCGATAACGAGATTCAACCCCTTAGGTACCACGCGGAAGCTCTTGTCGATCGACACACTGATCTTCCCCATTGGCTTGGTCCACATCACATTCATTGCGAAATGTGATTGTGCCGACAAGCCCATAGCGACTGCTTCAAGTGCACGGTCGAACGCATGTGGACCCGACGCTTGGAATGCCATTACGAATCCCTGACCGGTGGTATGCTGCGTTGCATAGCCGATCTCGAAGAAGTCCTTTGCGCCACGCTCAAGCGCTTCCACCAGCACCGATGCGCGATCTTCAGGCGTCAGCGCTTGCCATGCCGTTTGTGCAGCTGAACCACGTGCGATGAGATCGTCGACGCTGATCTTCGGATAGCTGACGCCCAGCGGGAACCCATACGGGGAGGCTTCATTACCAGTTGATGCTGCCTCGGATGGCAGACGATCAAATGGACTATTGAGCTGCTGCTGGAACCGCGCCAACCCTTCATCATTTGCCGTTTCACCGTAGATCTTCCCACTAGGGGCTTCTGGCCAGTGAGCGTAGAACGTACGATCAGCATTGGCCTTCATGGCTTCTGCAAGCGTGGTGGTGTGTGCCGTGCGGATTTCTGCCAGCGTCATGGGTGTCTCCGTTGAGTGAGCCACAAAACTACGCTTTGCCGACGTTACATTTCAGCGTGCTTCGCCCCAGAGCCACCGAATCGATATGAGATGCCGAGGCTAATGAGGTAGTCTGCAAATGCAGCATCACCGATCGTTTCAACGCCCCGCTGTTCGGTACGGATCTTATCGATGTAGCTCTGTGTGCGATTGCGATAGACAGCAATCGGAACGCTGAGAACAACAGAGAAATCGCTGTTGAAGTAGCTGAGACCAGGCTCAACCGAAACAGCATAGCCTGGACGTCGGAATCCTCCACTGCCGCCAATGAGGTCCGTCGACGGGATGCCCTCTACTCGTCCCCCGCCATACAGACTGAAATTGTCGAGAAGCGTATAGAACGCACCGATGCGAACGCCGAATTGATCGGGTGCTGAAAACTGCGACGTATCGGCACGCATGTCTGGCGTTGAAGTGCGAAGCAACACGCCATTTGTATTTGTGACATTCGCGAGATAGAAGAGGCTTGTCACAAGCGTCAGCTTATCAGCCAGAGGGTGAATACCTTGCACATCGATAGTAGCGCCAATGCCACCATCACCAGGCTGGATCGATTGGTCTACTACACCCTCGCGTGTTTGATCGCGGTTCGGGCCCTGGTTGTAGAACGTTCCGGTGTAATCGTATGACCCTGTACGTGTCTTCATACCGAGCGATACCGAGTAGTTGTAGTCTGACGTCATCGGATCGAAGAGCCAGTATCCTACGCTAAACCGGATATCTGCCAATCCCGAGGAATAGGTATGACGACGATCGCCCTTCCACGTTCCGATGAGATTACCAGATGAATCGTAGCGTGGATTACCACCATGCTCATACAACGACGAACGGTCGTTGTACACGAACGGAAGAATCACGGTTGCAAACAGACGATCCGTAATGCCGTAATTGATTGAAAGGTCAACAAAGCTCGACTTGTTGATCACCTCTGTGCCTTGCGCTACGCGAAACGCTTCCTCGTGATCTCCACGGAAATGTCGAAACGATGTGAAGTTTCGCGCACCAAGTACAAGATTAAACTCTCCCTGTTGCAGGTTAATCGTCGTACCTGAGTTTGTGCCGCACATCGCGCCACCACGCACAACCACACAGCCCTGACCCGATACTTGGGACGTTGCCAGCAACATGGCAGACACACATATGGCGATCTGAACTACAGCGTAGATGCTTCGCATGACCGAGACCCTTTGGAGATTGTTGTGTAAGAATCGCCTGCAACATATTTCGTCCATTGGGTCAGCTAAAACTGTAAGGAACATATGTTCCTTATCTTCGGACATGGGATCTCGCATTTCACTTACGCGACAAGTGCAAGAGCGTCGCCGCAATCGAGCAATAGACCTACGGCAACGAGGCTGGAGTGTGCGTAGGATTGCTGAATCACTGGGTGTGAGCACGCCAGCAGTGTATCAGTGGTTTACGGCGCATGCACGCGGAGGAGCCGACGCATTGCGTGCACAACCTCGCACGGGCGCTCCTGGTCGCATGACGGATCGACACCGACGAATGCTCGTGCT
>JAURNF010000144.1 GCA_030830285.1 Candidatus Kapaibacterium sp. | reverse complement strand
CGCACCAACACTCGAGCGCACGACCTTCGGAGCAAATGGATCGGCTGATCCTTCGAGCAGCAGGACGTCATTGAAACCGAACCATGCAGCTGTGCGAATAATCGTACCAAGGTTGCCCGGATCTGATATTCCATCAAGGATAATGATCCGATTTCCGCATTGTCGTGCAGGCGGTATCTCTACCACGGCAAGCACATCTTGTGCAGTCGTCATGTCTGACATACGCTCCATGTCGCGAGCCCCAGTCGCAAGAACGGGAATCCCACGCTCGAAGAATACACCTGCTACTGTTCTGGCATGCGGGCTGGCATCATCGCGCAGAACAACCTGCAGGACGTTTGCCGATGAGGAAGCGAGTTCGTCACATGCATGCGGTCCTTCAACGAGAAATGTGCCCGTTTCACGACGAGCACGAGACGTGTGAAGTTCACGAATCTCATTTCGTAGTTTGCTCGTGCACCGAGGTAGATCATTCATCCTGCAAACCTATGAAGTCCACGAAAGAACTCCTGCGTTTCAAACGCGATGGCCATCATTTGACAGCTGACGACATTCATCAATTCATCGATGGTGTAGTATCGGGTACCGTAAGCCCAGCACAAGTTGGTGCTTTTTGTATGGCTTCCTGCGTACGTGGATTGGATTCCGAGGAAACTGCTGCCCTCACGATGTCGATGACACATTCAGGCAAGGTGCTAAGGCGGTCTGATACTGGACGACGCCGTATCGACAAGCATTCAACTGGTGGCGTGGGGGATAAGGTCTCTCTGCTACTTGCCCCCCTGGCATCCAGCTGTGGCATTGATGTGCCAATGATCAGCGGTCGAGGCCTTGGGCACACCGGAGGAACGCTTGACAAGCTCGAAAGCGTGCCAGGCTTTTCAATCGCTATGACTGAGCAGGAGATGGATCACTGCCTCACCGTGAACGGATTGTTCATGGCTGGACAAACTGTCGACCTTGTACCGGCGGACCGTATCCTCTATGCAATTCGTGACGTCACGGGCACAGTCGAGAACATCGGGCTAATCACTGCCTCTATTCTTAGTAAGAAGTTTGCTGAAAGCCTCGACGGACTTGTGATGGATATGAAGGTAGGTTCAGCAGCGTTCATGCAAACACTCGACCAAGCGCGAACCCTTGCAGAGTCGATGAAGAGCGTATGTGACTCCGTAGGCATCCCCGTAAGGTTTGTGTTCACACGAATGGACGAACCCCTGGGGTATGCTGTTGGTAACTGGTTGGAGATCGCCGAAGCCGAACATGCGCTAGCGACATCGGCGGAGAGGTCGCTAGCTGAGGTCACGATCGAACTCACAGCACACATGGTACATGTAGCTGGGCTAGAGACAACAATCGAAGATAGTCGACGCAGGGTTGTCCGTGCTTGGAAGAATGGTAGCGCTCATCAGCAGTTCCATCGAATGATTGCTCAACAGGGCGGAAAATGGTCAGATGCCGTTACCATGTATGCAATGCAAACACCTATTGTGATTGAGTCTGCAACAAGTGGCTGGGTCGATCATATTGACGCGCGAGCCGTCGCTGACGCGGTCCAGCAGGCCGGAGGAGGCCGCCAACGTGAGGACGACGTTATTGATCCAAGCGCAGGTGTCGTGTTCCATTGCGAACGCGGCTCGGAGGTGGCGGCTGGAGATCCACTTGTAAGTGTCTATGCCCGAGATGCTGCCCGCCGTGATGAACTTGCAGCAGCAATGCGGTCGATCATACAAACGAAAACGGCTCCCGTTGAACGGAAGCCGTCGATGATCATCGAAGTTTGGTAGGAGGCTTAGAGCGCTTTGGTAATCGCAGCGCGGAAAGCTTCTTTTGATTGCATGCCAACGATCTTCTGTACGATGTTACCTTGACGGTCGATGATGAACGTCGTTGGAATCGACTGGATCCCTCCGTATGCATCAGAAATCTTGAGGTTATCGATCACGTTGACGTATGGAATGCCCATTTTCTCAACGAAGGTCTTGACGTTCTGCAGACGTGGTTCCTTTTCATCGAGGCTAACACCCATGATTACCACCCCTTTGGATGCCATCTCTTGCGAGAGGGCAACAAGATCAGGCAGTTCACGACGGCACGGACCGCACCACGTCGCCCAAATGTTGAGCAACACGACTTTACCCTTGGTTACCTCGGCGAATGACATCGTCTTGGCACCATCTTTCCATGTGAACTCTACTGCCTTGTTGGTGCCACGCGGAGTAACTTGATCGACAAGGAACACCTGCGCAGGGCTGGACGCCGTGGATGCACTGCGACTAGGAAGCGTTAACGACACCGCTGCAACCGTGGTTGCAACCAGAGCAAGGGCAAGAAGCGTCTTCATTAGAGTGTCTCGAGACGGAAAAGTGCAGAAAACTCGTTGGTCGGCATGTTTGAGACGGCTGTGCACATCACATTATTGCTTTTCCAGACAAACATCGTACCCATGTCTGCGCGCTCTTCCCAGTGCCAGCGGCTCTGCTCTACATCTTCGAGAACTCCGTGTTCGAGCTCGATATCCCCGCGGGTGATGTCGTTGTTATCTGTTTCAAGAAGGTAGATTTTCTTTTCTCCAGCCTCATACACGAGCTGGGCACATTGACGACCATTGATCGTAACAACGCTACCACCACGAAGAGATGCATGAACTTCCGGGAAAAACACCGTGAACTCAACGCCGCGCGAGGCGAAGAACGTCCGCAATTCAGATGTGTTGGATGATTCTCGCTCAATGCCAAATGACCCTGTCAGCACGTTGCCAAATGTCGCATAGGCAACGGATGTGACCTCAGAGTCAGCAGCAGAACCAGAGGGCGAGCGTAGGAAGATGAGAGCTGCAGCAGCTAGCACCACGACTGAGCCGAGCGCTACAAGCCCCGTTGCAAAACGAGGGGTGCCAAACAGTGAACGAATCGCTCCACTGAAACTCCACGACGTGCTGGAAGGGGAGGTACGACCATTGCTGGTCGCACTTGCCTCGTCTAATGCTCCCTGAATCGAAGCCATCATACTTGCAGGTGGCTGGTGACGCAGTGACGACGAGCGTGATCGCACGAGCGCACGAGTCGCGCTTTGCAGTTCCGCATCCTTGCGCATCTCCTTGCGAGAAGCCAAAGCGTCTTGGACACGCTGGAGCTCCGATTGGTCGAGGCGTTCGCCATCGACATAAGCACTAATAAGTGCATTTAGTTCGTTTCCGGCTGTCATTCCGGTGTCCTCCCGTCTGAAACATGCAACTCATTGCCACGACTGTCAACGTCGCTGTCAACATCAAATCCACGCTCACGAGCGTAGGAAGCGAGTTGTGCAGCTAAGATCTTTCGTGCACGGTGCAGACGTGAACGCACTGTCCCGATAGGACAGTCAATAAACTCAGCAATCTCTTCGTACGTGAAGTTCTCGATATCGCAGAGAATGATCACCGTACGAAACTCATCAGGCAAACGATTGAGCGCTGTCGAAACTTCATCATCGAGTGCTTGGGAGAAGATTTGTTCTTCCAAGACCGATGTCTCGACCGAGCTATCTCGGATCGTCTCATAAAACTCTTCGATAACGTCGTACTCTACCGTATCAGGTGCCTTTGACGACTTCCTAAACCGATTGATGTACGAGTTCTTAAGAATTCGGAACAGCCAGGCTTTACAGTTAGTTCCCCGCTCGAATTTGTCGAAGAACCGGTATGCCTTAAGGTAGGTTTCTTGGACTAGGTCTGATGCGTCGTCCTCGTCACGCGTCATACGAACAGCAAACGTGTACAACGCCGGCATATGCGGAATTGCTTCTCGTTCAAACTCGGCTCGTAGTGCGGAAGGGTCGGACATGCGCTCGGAGATACCCAGATTACCAGTGACGGATCATGTCGGTAAGGAGACGAACACCAACGCCCGAACCACCCTTCGGTGTGTAATGTCCAGCCTTTGGCTGAATACCTGTTCCGGCGATGTCGAGGTGAACCCAAGGATACGAGACGAAGTGCTTCAGGAATAGGGCCGCTGTGATAGCACCTGCGTTGCGTCCACCGGAGTTCTTGATGTCGGCATAGTCACTCGAAATCTGCTCTTCATACTCATCGTACAACGGGAGCTCGCAGACGTACTCATTTGTGCGATCGGCAGCAGCGCGCAGACGATTCTTCGTCTTTTCGTCTGTGCCCATCATACCTGTTGTGACTGTTCCAAGTGCCACAACGCAAGCACCTGTTAGGGTTGCTAAGTCAATGACAGCACTTGGCTTGAAGCGGTCTGCATAACAAAGTGCATCAGCCAAGATCAATCGGCCTTCGGCGTCCGTGTTATCGATTTCTGCCGTCTTGCCGTTCATGAACGTGAGAATATCGCCCGGAACGTAGGCTGTTCCACTAGGCATGTTTTCCGTCGATGGAACCAGAGCGATAACGTTGCGCTTCACTCCGAGCTTCGCCAGGGTGTACATCGTACCGATCACCGAGGCAGCGCCATGCATGTCGCTCTTCATGTCGCTCATACCAGCAGCTGGCTTGATCGAGATACCGCCCGTATCAAATGTGATGCCCTTGCCTACAAGAACCAACGGCTTTTCGTTCTTTGGACCCTTCAAGTGCTCCATGACGATGAAGACCGGCGGGCGAACACTTCCAGCATTCACACCAAGAAGGCCTCCCATCTTGAGATCTTCGATCTTCTTCTTGTCCAGAACAGTCGTCTTGAAACCGGCCTTCTTCCCAACTTCTTGAACCTTCTTGGCGAGGGTTTCAGGATAGATCTCACAGTTCGGAGCATTTGCGAGGTCGCGAGCAAGCGTTACACCACCGACGATATGCTCGCCAATACCTGCACCCTTGGTAACTGCCTTCAGGTGTGGACGATCTGTAACGAGCGTAACCTTCTTCACGAGACCGTTTGATTCACTCTTGATCGTCTTGTACTTATCGTACCGATACTGCGACAGCATCGAACCTTCCGTAATCGCTTGGGCAACCGTTGCAGAGTCGATGCCATTCATCGGCATTGCCTCGATAGCCACAGACGAGCATCCGGAGGCACCTGCACGCTTTGTACCAGCAGCGGCGGCACGACGGATCTTCTCTGGTGTGATGGATGCCATCGGACCCATACCTACAAGAATCACGCGTGGCGATGCGGTTGCCGATCCACCATAGGCAAGTGCCGTCTGGTTCGCCTTAGCTGTAAAGTCGCCTGAAGCGAACAATGGGAGCAGGTGTGGGATGTCGGACGTAAGCGACTTCTGAGCCGAAGCGAAGTGCTTTTCGTCCTGTGCAACAAACACAATGATCGCATCAGCTTTTGCCGTGCGGCGCGTTCCAACAACTGTTGTAACTGACATGGGTAATCCTAGATTAGACGTTCAAGAACTCGCAACGAAGATAGGGAATGCGTGTGTCTTAGGGCACAAAGACGTGGTAGAGACGGAACGAGACATCTGGTGTGGCCTGCACTGGAAGTCTGACATACCCGCCCTTGAGCCAAAGCTGAAGCTGGTCCGCATAATGTGCGCTAAGGGGCTGACCAGAGGAACCACCGGGAACCACAGAATACTGAATCGAATCACGCAGCATTGAAACCACTCGCATGCTCGCCGCAACTCGCGTAGCATATGGATTCCCAATCGACCATTCTGATGATTGAATTGTTGTTTGGCTTCCAGAGATTTCAAACGGACCTTGATTCATGACCGGTCGCATAAGCGGATGATCACCAAACAGGTGAGGAAACGTTACCGTATGAACCCGTCCGAAGTCCCACGTCTGGATGTCTTCATTGTCAAACCGTTCGCGTAGCTCCGAGACGGCCTCGATGAAAGAACGAATTGCAATCCAGGCAAGGTCTTCACGCTGATTGGTGGTAACGTCATCCCAAACTTGCGCCGTTGGCTCATTGATGACATCATCAAGCTTCCGTAGTGGCAGGTTGCTCACCAAGGCCCAGTCATCATAGAGTTGCGGACCTAGTTCATCTTGAAACGTATTCCATAGCATTCGCTGCAAAAACACAGCATAAATCGTTGCAGCTGGATCAAGAGAGGCTTGGGTTCCATCCCACTTTGCAAGAGCAGTCAATGCGCGCTGCTCAATCTCTCCATACCGTGACGTTCCTTTACGGAGTACAGGTATGAGACGTTGGCACATCGCACGTGCATAGGGTGAGACAATGTCCAACTGCATCACCTGATGATCGCGCGCGGTAGGGGATCGGTAGATCGACAATAGTTCATAGATCCGCTGAATACGAGACGATGGCTCGTAGACTGAACTTATGTATGTCTGCGAGTTCGATGAGACGGGATTGTTCGCAGAAGCAACAAATCCACGCGATGGATTCTTCACAGTGCCCAATGCAGTCGCCGATTGGACACCGCTCCAATCTGCACCCGCAACATCGGTCGGTATAGGTAGTCGCGGATTTGCTGATCCACGCCGTGGGAGGAAACCAGCGATGACGGTTCCGATTCCTCCGTCCTTCGACGCTACACTAAACGTAAGGGTTGGTGCACCCCATGTTGACACAGCCGAAACAACGTCAGAGAAGGACTTGCTCCTGTTGATGTTGTACAGCGCTGTGATCTCGTCACTCTTGTATCGTGCTGTCCAACGCAGCGTAAGGCACGTGCGGTTGAGCAGGGTGGTCGACATTGTTCGGGGTGTTTTCGTGATCACCGAAGGAGTGCGGAGGAGGTGATAGTCCGATACCACACAGGAGCGATTCGTAAACCGGAGATCGATCAGGGAATCAGCACGACCACGAATCTTGAGCGTGTCTCGACGATATCGAAACTTGACTCGTGTGTTACTGCCTTCGAAATAGTAGTTGGCATTCTTTGGATCAACACGTTCAATTACATAATCAACGTCATCGATCATAGTGTTGGTAAATCCCCAGGCTACCTGATCATTGCGTCCTGAAACCACGAATGGGATACCTGGCAAACTCATGCCGATCACATTGAACCCAGGAGCGCTGAGATGGATCTGATACCACTTTGGCGGCATGGAAACAGACAAATGAGGATCATTTGCGAGACTCGTCCCACCATCTTCGCTGCGTACTGCCCAACAGTTGCTTCCGAAGCCAGACCCAGACATTCCGAGCTTGCTGCGAACTCCACGGATCGTCAGCAGCATTGCTGATACATGATCGTCTTGCATCATCATATGCTCTGACTTCGGAACTCCAGTTGCGGAACTAAGCAGTCTCGATGTGTCTGCACGCCGACTCGAAGAGTCGAGAACGAATGGTCCTACATCAGATCGTGGAATGAACATCGCCTCTGAGCCTGGTCCACGTTTTTGCGCGATTTGTGCAAACACCAGATCCGACCAAAACGCGAGTGACACCTCGAACGCAAGTGCACGTCCAACGATGAGGCAGTCCTCTGGTGTCCACGGCGCTGGTGTATATCCGAGAGCATCAAATTCGAATGGCAAATCCTCGGTGTTACGCTCGATGTACGTGTTGACGCCGCGACAGTATGCTTCGAGGAGCCTCATCGTTCGTTTATCAACCGCTCGCATATTCTGTCGTGCTATTCCGGCAATGTCGATGGAACGCATGAAGGCATCAACAGGCACTGCCTCTTCACCGAGCACTTCTGCTAGGGTGCCACGACCAACGCGACGCCATACATCCATTTGCCAGAGACGATCTTGCGCGTGAGCGACGCCCTGCGCAAACACGACATCATCAATTGTCCGCCCGACAATGTGCGGAATTCCAAAGCTATTGCGATAGACACGCACTGTGTCCGACACAGTCGCTTGCTCTTCCTGATACGGACTAGGATGACTGCGTGTGGCGAGTAACACGGCAAACAGGACAAAGCAACCAAACAGTACGATCGACGTGATCGTTAAACCAATGGCACTCTGAAGCCACGAACGCATCATAGCCATGACGCCCCACGATACCACTCGACTGTGTCACGAATGCCATCGGCCAATGACATCTCTTGACGATATCCAAGTTCGCGACGCGCTTTCATCGTGCTGCATATCCAGTACTTCTGTGTTAGATCAATACCCTTTTCATAATCCAACACCGGAGGTTTGCCTGCTAGTTTTCCAAAGAACCCAACGGTACCCGCAATTGAGAGCACGACTGAGTGGGGAAGTCGGAGACGTAGGAGCTTTCGTTTACCCATGATGCTCGCAGTTACCGCAGAGATCTGGTCCCACGTATAGGTTTCATCCGATGAGATAAAATAGGTCTGGCCAACAGCAACATCGGCAAACGCCGCATCAACGATACCACGCGCAAGATCTCCCACATGTACGAGGCTAACACGCTTCTCATCAAAACCAATGAAGGATGCAAGCCCCTTATTGATCGTTTGGAAAAACGTAAGAATCGCTTCATCGCGTGGACCATACACAGCGGGTGGACGAACGATAGTCCACGGAATATCTTCGCAAGCTGTGACACATTGTTCTGCAAGTTTCTTTGTTCGTCCGTATGCCGTAATCGGCTTCAGTGGCGACTCTTCGGTTATTGGCTCATCGAGCTGGGCGGCCGGACCGCAGACAGCGAGTGAGCTGATGTGGACATAACGTCGCAGCGATGGCACATAAGCCCGAATTGCATCAAGCAGATTTTGCGTTGCATCGCGATTGCCTTTGAGGAATTCAGCTTCGTTCTTTGCCGCTGTGAGTCCGGCAACGTGGATGACCACGTCCATGTCCTCGACTGCAGGACGCAGCGAATTGACATCAAAGAGTGATCCGTCAACACGTGTTGCCGTCTTTCCCTCTAACCAGCGGAAATTGCTCGTCTTTCGAGCAATGTAGAATACCTCATGGCCGCGTTCAAGAAGTACATCCACGACGTGACTTCCAACAAACCCTGTAGCTCCAGTAACGAGGACCTTCACCTGTTCTCCAATTCAATGTGTTAACGTGTCAGTGGTACCATGCAATGACGAACATGACGTCCATGCTCGAAGACGATCATGTACGTACCATTTGCCATTGCTGATACATCGAGTTTAAGCGTATACGTGCCTGGAGCAAGCTGCTCAGCAAGTGGAACGGCTACACGCTCTCCAGTTGATGTGTATACCGATACTGTGCTTGGATCGTGCGTGAGCGTTGATACTTCGAGAACAATGTTCGATGCGTCGACTGATACGAGTCGAAGATCTGCACGGTTGCGTAGGTCGGCCAACTCTGCCGAGATGATACATGAGCCGAGCACAGAGATACTTCCATCGCGTCCATTAATCTCGACGTTGCCAGCTACAACAGAATCGATCTTCAATGGAGTGGTTGCGACAGGAGCCAAGTACGTCTGAAACGTGAGTGTGGCGAGCTCTTGGGTCGGAAGAATTGGTTGGGTGCTAGTAACGAGCAACGTTGCCCGTCCTGGAGTAGGCTCAGTCACAACCGACGTCTCTCCGCGCAGACCACTTAACGTTGCCAATGGTCGCACAACAGCTGGGTCGAACGAGAGATAGACAGTCAGCTCCTCGAGATTTGCGCTATCGAGACTTGCCATCGATTCGAGCGCGAGAGGCACCTTCACAACGGTGCCGGCAGTACCAATCACATTCAATGGCGCTACAATCAATACGCCTGTAATCTTGCCTTCTGGCATTGTTGATCCACGGAGACCAACAGCAAACGTATCAGGACATGGGTTGCCAGTGATGATGCGTAACGCCTGATCGTCAGTGCGGCTATAGCCTGCAAATACGTACTCCACAGTTAGCTGCAATGTTGCTGCAGGTGCGAGTGTAGCTGGCAATGTTGGAATCGGTGCGACAAGTTGAAATGGAGCAGTCAAACCATCCAGCTCAGCTAGTTGAATCGTATCACTACCTGTGTTGGTGATCGTTACCGTTGTAGTTCCACGCTGAGCTGCACCCAACGGTCCAATGACTGGCTGTGCAGCAATGGCTGTCCAACGTCGCTCTGTCTTCGTAACGCTGAGGGGGATAGTGAATTCCGTATTGCATGGTCCCACGTTGAGACGAAGCGTTCCTGTGTTGATACCATTCGTGAGCGGGGCTACAGATGCGACATCTACAACGAGCGTATCACGGAACGAAACACCTTGCAGAAGCGAGGATGTGAAAGAACCCGTGATACTAATGCTATTTACTCGAGACCGTAAACCAGCCAAGCCCTTTGCCACAACGATGATTCGTGCTGAAGGCAATACGGTGTCATTACACGGACGGTAGGTGCCTAATTGCACATCTGATGCAGAAAGAGTGTAGCTAGGAGCAATAACAAGACCTTCAAACTCGATAGGCAAACTTAACGAGCATGGACTGCCCACAACTGTGCCGCGGAGTGTCACAGGACCAGGAGTAGCAGGTGCCGTAACGCGTACTGGTATGTTCTGCGTCGACGATGGCGCAATCGTGATGGGTGTACCGATCATAGACACACCCTCCGAGCTTTCAATTCGCTCAATCGTCAGAGGAACCAGCGATGTATTAGTAATAGCAACGACTGTGTCAATCTCGGTGTTGCACGAAAGGAGGACACCAAGGTCAGTCGTGGTTGGGTTGACAGACATCGATGGCTGATATGATGCAGCAATGAGCTGTGCTCGCAACGTGTCATTGCATGTCAATGATGTATATGGGAAGGCAACTTGCTGCGCAACACCCTGATTCAAATCTGCACCGAGTGGACGGTACTGAATCTTGATAGGCAAGGAGCTTCCTGGGGCAACCGGAATCGGAGCTGCGAACTCGGTAAGCAGGTAGAACGGTGGGCGAACCTGCGGTACCTGCACAGTGATTGCACTCGTACCGTTATTCACGATCCTGAATGTTGAGTCATCCTTGATGATCGACGTAGGGCATGCAGAACGAATTCCAAAGTCTACCAGTGCTCGGTCCAAACTTGCTGCACTCTCTACACGCTCGCCACTGAGCGGGAGACGAATACTTAACGAGCAAGGCAGCGCAACAAACACTGCCTGTCCACCAACTGCGCCTGACGAAGGTGGAGCAAACGTGATGCGAACTTGCTGTGATTGCCCAGCCTTGATCACAAATCCTGGAGCAGGAGAACGCAAAGCAAAGCCGGGTGGGAATGTCGTCGATGCAATTGTAACATCAACTTGACCTGTGTTGACGAGCGACACGATTTGCTCTCGCGACGACTCACAGCTTCCGAGTTTTCCGAAATCAACACTGGCGGCCGAAAACGCAACACGTACGTCTTGGATCCGAACCCGAACAACTGAAGAAACACCGGGACATCCCTCTGCTGATGCAGTGCGCACGATGTAATCACCGCTCTGACGGACGATCAGGCTCCTATTCTTCTGACCAACAACAACTTGTCCGTCACGAATCCACTCGTATGACACAGCGTCAGTTAGTGCTGTAAGCACAACTGAATCGCCATTGCAAATCGTTTGTGTCCCACGCGGAGTAATCTCAACTTCCTTTGCCGGGAGTGATGTGATCGTAATCGGGTCGGACGTAGATGAACAGCCGCCATTGGCGGTGATTGTCAGACGGTATGTACCTGGTTGTCGAACGATGATCTTTGTCGTGCCACCAACGGGAACAGGCGCGCCATCGATGGTCCAGTCGTATCGATCTGCAACAGTCGCTGTTGTTAACGACACAGTATCACCGACGCATACCTGTGTCTTTGAGGCAGCAATAACTGGCTTGGCAGGATTCGGTTTAGAGATAGGAGCTGATTGTGCAAAACGTGTTTCCGTATACTGACGTCCGCGAGCCGTGGTATCATCAGTGCGAGTAAGCTGCTCGTCAGCTGAATAGCGATAGCCATACACGCGATATGTGTATGTCTCACCGCATATAAGGTTGAGCGAGTCAGTGTGCCTGTAACCACCATCTACCACAGGACGAACATCAAGAACGAGAGCAGAGCCGATGCGCTGGCCTTTCGTGATCAACGTTCCATCAACAATACCGTTTGATGGAAACGATGAAAAGCCAAGTGTGTCACGAAGGATAACGTATCCTGTTGTTCGGTCAGTAGGACGCGTGTCGTCGACTGGTGTCCATTCAATTGTATGCGCCTTAGCAGACTGTGCTACAAGAGTCACTGTGGGATTCGCGGTCCACTGCGGCTCACGCGTTGTACGCCAGAACCAGTGATTAATGTTTGCCACGCCCGCATTTGCACGTGCCAAATCGAATCGATTTGGCAGACCCTTTGAATCATTAAAGCCACCGACGACCGAGTCTTTCGAGAGTCCGACTCCATATGCCGCAAGAGTACGACCAGTTATGCGGCAGGAGCGACCGGCGCCCACAGTTGCAGAGTCGAAGTTTACCTTCGGCATCGGGATTGCGTTATACGCTGCGCCAGTCGGCTTGTTATGTCCTAACGCATGAACGTGCGTTGAATCAGACTTGATAATCTGAAGTACATCACCGGCATCAGCAATATTCAGATCCGCAAGATCAGATGGGGGCGCGAAGTACTGTGTTGTAAAGAATCGAACATCCCTTGACGACAGCTCGAGATATCCATCTGATGCCGAAGAGTCTATCGTAGCCGTAACGGGCATTTGTCGGTGCCAAAGCACGATGATCGTGCCAGCACGAAGATTACGCCACAATGGAATGTTGTTGAATTTCGGTCCACCTTGACGCGTAACCTGATCGGTATTGGCATCTGTGAGTGCCCAACCCACTACATTCAGGTTATCCTTCACAACGAGCAACTCAGTCCATTCGCTGTTTACATCCTGGATGTTGAAATACTCGCTGACCACCATTTCCTGTGCGTGTACGCTTGTAGCGTATCCAAGCAATGCCAGGATGGTTGTGACAATGAGGAGTAGCGACCGTTTCATGGATTGCCTTGCTGGTACGTGCACCCAAACTTGTCCAACGTAGAACTACCGTTCAACAAACGAGGGGGCACGCACTGCATACCCCCTCGGAATAATCGATTACCAGACCATCGAAACAACGATGATCTTACTTGATGACGACGAAGGACTGTGTTGCAGCCATACCATTGACAGTTGTGATCACTGTGTACGTACCTGCCGCAAAGCGGGACGCATCGAGTGCAACGCGATGACTGCCTGATGCTAGCTCACCCGGTGCCATCGTCATGACAGTTGCGCCAACACCATTGACGATGCGAATGACAACCGTTGCAGGTGTCGTCACCGTAAGGTCGAGATGCGCTGCACCAAGTGATGGGTTAGGGGAGATACGACCAACTGTTGTACCAGCAATCACGTCCTCATCAACGCTAACGACCGATGGACGAACGGTAACAACTGACGTATCTGACACGACATCACCACACTCAGAGCGAACACGTGCCCAGTACTTACCTGCATCACCATTGGCTGCCGAAGCAACTGCGAATGTAGGTGCTACTTCACCTGCGATCTGAGTGCCATCCTTGAACCACTGATACTGCACTGTACCTGCACCCGTTGCAGCTACCGTGATAGAAAGTGGTTGACCAACTTGTACCGAAACAGTTGCCGGTGGCTGCTGCGTGATTTCCGTTGCTGGACGCACTGTGACTGTTGCTACATCAGATTCGATCGAGCCACACGAAGTTTGGATACGTACGCGGTAGGAACCACCACGTGCAATCGTTGCCGAAGCTACAGTCAACATTGGAGCTGTTTCGCCAGTTAGGATGGTTCCATCCTTCGACCACTGATACGTCACGCCACCCGTAGCTGCCACATTAACGCCGATTGAAATTGGTTGACCAGCACATACCGTTACGTTCTGTGGCTGCTGCGTAATCACTGGAGTGGATGCGATCACGAGATCGATCGATTCCTGCGCTGCTTGGGATGGGTTATCTGCCAGCTCAGCGCGGAGAACATATTCGCCTTCATCAGCTGCGGTTACATTAGCAACCACCAAAGTTGCCGTTGTTGTGCCGCTATACTGTCCGCCATCGACAAGTGGCGAACCATTGCGCCACCAACGAACTACAAGGTCATTCGTCGCTGGATTCGCATATGCCTGACCATTGATCGTTGCCGATTGACCCGCACATGCGTTTACTGCTGGTGTTGCGAACTCAACATACACGCCAGTTGTAAAAACGCGAACCATACGCGATGTCGCTGTTCCACAAACGCCTTCAACAACACAGTAGTAATCAGTTGCGATGTCTGAAGTCTCAACGCCGCGAATCTCTAGGCGATTCGATGTTGCTCCGAAATACTTCTTGCTCTCAATGAGCATTGTCTGACCCTTGTACCATTGGTACGAAATTGCCTCATCAGGGATTTCTGCTTCAACGGTAAGTGTCGCTGTTTGACCAAGGCCAACTGGAACGTTTCGTGTCTGGTTAACAATGCGTGTTGGACGTGCTACACGAACATGTGCTGTGTCCGTTACAGCGTTGCCGCAGGTTCCGAAGCCCCAGATGCGACAATGGTAGAAGCCAGATGTGCTGAATTGTGCGTCTGTGATACGGTACAATGGGCTTGTTGCGCCAGGAATCGCGGTTCCATTCTTAAACCATTGATACGCACGAACTGCACCGCTCGTAAGAGCAATCAGAGAATGTTGATCGCCTACACAGAGATTCTTTGAAGCAGGGGACTGCGTAATGACGATCTCAGATGCTACCGCGAATGGGAGAGTTGTAGCAGAAATGTCTGTGCGCTCTACGCCAGTAACGCGAACACGGCACTGTCCAGCAAATTCGATTGCAGGCACCGTCCATGCGGCAGAACCACTTGTCGCAGCAACCACACCCATGTCTTCCCATGAGAGACCGTTATTGCTCGAGAACTCAATGCGGACATTCGCAACGCCACGCGCTACGAAACGTGTTGTCGCTGTCTTGCCTGCACACAGTGTATCACCTGTTGTCGGAGCAGTCACTGTGATGCGTGGCGTTTCGAGAACAATTGGAGTTGAGAATCCACCTGGCGTAGCGTACGATGTTGGGTTCGTGTTAACACCATTCCAAATGCCATCGTTAGATGTTACGGCATACACAACCGCATTTGTACGGTAGT
>JAURNF010000143.1 GCA_030830285.1 Candidatus Kapaibacterium sp. | reverse complement strand
TGCAGGAACACATCGGGATCGAGAATGTCGCTACCGGTGTGCATGTGGAGTCCGTTCACGTGAATTCCATGCGTTGCAACAACGCGCTGCACGTGACGCATCTGGTGAATCGAGATGCCGAACTTCGAATCAATATGGCCCGTGCTGATGCGCTCGTTGCCACCCGCCATGATATGCGGGTTGATGCGTAGGCACACCGGAACACGTCCACCAAACTCATGTCCAAACTGCTCAAGCACCGAAATCGTATCGATGTTAATGTGCACGCCGTAGTCTACTGCTCTCTTCAACTCCTCGAACGACACCATATTGGGCGTGAAGAGGATTTCGTCGGGTGTGAACCCGGCGTGCAAACCAAGTTCTACTTCTTGAATCGACACCGTGTCGAGTCCAACACCGAACTGCTTCATCAAGCGAAGAACAGCAATGTTGGACAACGCCTTGCACGCATACATGATGCGATGCTCGAAGCCTGCAAACGCCGAACGTAGGCGATCAACCTGACGTTTGATGATGGCCGAGTCGTAGACATAGACTGGCGCGCCATCAAGCGCGAGGATATCTTCAATCGCTACGCCACCAATCGTGGCCGGTGTCTGCAAACTCACGGTCGTCGTCTTTCTTAAAAGTGGATCGATGCGCCGACGTTCCAGATCTGCACGTTCATCGGTGCAGCCGTTTCGAATGGCCAGTTCATTTGATTCATGCGCAAGGCCTTGAAGCCAGTAGCCACACCCGTGCGCAACAAGAAGTACATGATCGGCATTGCAGCTGGTGATGACTTACCGATTTCGCGCGCGAACCATGAAGCTGCTGCGTCGGCAATACCCTCGATACCGCTGCTAAGCGCCCAGTACCAAAACATGTGGCGTGGATAGACTTGCGTCCACTCATATCCAACACGCAAGCTTACTGGCGACGCGATACGCCATGCGAGTGTTGGACGCATGGTTTCGCTGAAGCGCAGAGCACCCTCGAAGTCACGAATTGCTTGAGCCTGACCTGGCTCATTCAATGGAAGTGCGACTGATGAAATGCTCGTCCACGACAACGAGCTTTGTCCAACGAGGAACGAAATGTTGCTGTTATCACCGAGGCGATAGCCGTACCCTGTTTCATCCAAGAATCCGAAGCGCATCAGATCGATCGTTGTTGATGCTGTTGTTTTGCCTGTTGCATGCGGACCATACGCGAAGTAGAGCGCAGTACCGTTGTGCACGATGATGTTGTCTGTATTGCGCCATGCACGCTCGCGCTCCATACCGAGGGACACGCCATACATCGCATTCGGTGCAATTGTGCCAGCACCATCACGCGAACTTGTTGCTCCGCCATACCACAGATTCACTGATGGCGAACGCTCGCCCAAATCAAAGGACATGTCAGTAAACAGACTATCGTCCTTAGCTGACGATGCACGATCAGACTTCTGTGCTGATACAACACCAAGTGTGCCGCACAGTGCGAGAACTACGAGCAAGTAACGCATGGATTCATCCCAGAAATGAATGTGAGATCGGTTTCTTAATCGTCCGACGATGGACGCTTGCGGCGACTACGCATCTTCCGCTCAGTAGGTTTCTTTTCGTCGAGATTTTCTTTGTAGATGAACATCTCTGACGTGTACACCTTGCTGCGTTTTGGTTCCGTATCGAAACGGCGTGGTCCGGTCTTTCCACCCGAGTACACACCGCCGCCTCGCTGTCCGCCACCTCGTGGTCCACGTGAAGGACCACCGCTGCGGGGACCGCGGGGAGGACCACCACCACTGCGACGTGGGCGTGTAGCTGGTGATTCATTGCTCATTGGCTGACGATCATCACGGCGTGGACCGCGTGGTGCGCGATCATCACGACGGTCATCACGACGGTCATCACGACGTGGGCCGCGCGAAGGTCCACCGCTATGCTGCGGTGCACCACGGCGATCATCACGACGAGGACCACGTGAAGGACCTCCGCTGCGTGGGCCACCACGATCGTCGCGGCGTGGACCGCGATCATCACGACGGTCGTCACGACGGTCGTCTCGGCGATCATCACGGCGTGGACCATACCCAGGTCCGCCACTGCGCGGGGCGCGATCATCGCGGCGATCATCACGGCGTGGACCACGTGATGGTCCACCACTGCGTGGGCCACCACGATCGTCGCGGCGTGGACCACGTGAAGGACCACCACTGCGGGGACCTCCACGATCGTCGCGACGTTCACGGACGAATGAACTCTCGTTCGTTAGTGGTTGGCGTTCGTCATCGAATTCACGGCGCGGGCCGCGAGGTGGTCCGTCGTGGCGTGGGCCGCGAGGCGGACCATCCGGACGAGGTCCGTCGCGACGTGGGCCTGGCTTGCCGCCGCGGCCACCACGTGGGTTGCGATCAAATCGTGATTCGTTTGTTAGAGGCTGGCGATCATCGCCGCCTCTGCGTCGATTATTCATACGTGTAGGATTATCCCTTCTTCCACTTGATTGTGCACCCGATTGCCTTGGTTGTGGCTTGTGCGGGCTTTGTACCCTTTAACAGGGCGTTGACTGCATCAGCAACGAAGAACTGCGTTGCGTCTGCAGCATTGTCTGCGTTATCATCAATTGCACCAATGTATTCTACTGTCCACCCAATACGTGTTCGCAGCAAGACGAAGACGTGTGGTGTGCGTCGAGCGCCATAGCGTTGCGCAACAACCTGCGTTTCGTCGTAGAGATACGCGAACGGAAACGCTTTGTCGGCTGCGCGCTTCTGCATCTTGGAATACGAATCTTCAGGCGATACGATGGAATCATTCGGGTTAACAGCGATCACCGGGAATCCCTTTGCAGCGAATTCCTTGTGAAGAGCGATGATGCGATCTTCATACTTCACGCTATACGGACAGTGATTGCATGTAAACACAAGGATTAAACCCTTCGCCGCGGAGTACGTGCGAGGTCCAACCACCGTGCCATCAATATTCTTCAGCACGAAGTCAGGTGCATTGTCACCAACCTTGACACCTTCCGGCGCCATAGGGTTCTGGGCAACCATCGTGCCACATGTCAGCAGCGCGAGCATTGCCACTGCAAACAATCGTCCGATTCGTGTAATCATGTTCTCACCGAGGTGATGATTTGAGAAACTGCGTCAGAGTGTCATGTAGTTCTTGCTGTGTGAACTCGCGCTCATACAGCACTCGTTGGTCGCGTGATACAATCCACGTTGCGGGGATCGATCCTTGCCATGTGGGATCGACACGATCGATCCACAGATGAGGTTTCGACTCATTGAGTCGCACAACCTCGCACGACATTCCACGCTTGCGAATGAACGGTTCGAGTTTCGTGCTCCGATCACTCGCAGCATCGAGACTCACCAATACCACCTTGATTGGACGCGAGTAAGACCCAGACGTACGTGCGAGATGGTCGAAGGCTGGAAGTTCTGTCACACACGGACGACACCATGTGGCCCAGAAGTTCACGACGAATACGGTATCTGAACCATGAGCAAAGCGACGTTCAACATCGGCAAGCGTCACATCTGGAACAGATGTTGCGAGAAGTGCCGCAAGAACGAAACTGACTATCACGTGAGTGTGTCGCCTACAGGTTCTAACAATTCCAATTCCCTTGTATTGATCTTGATCCGCGACACTTCACGTGTAATTGGGAATGCAGCAAGCAATCCCTCTTCCAACGGGCGCATCAGTGGTTCAAGGAACTCTCGATCATCAGCATGCAACCACTGTTCTCGGTCCTGCGGTAGAATCACAATCGGCATGCGCTGTTTCGCATTGTGCACATGTGACATCAACAGGTTGGCATCCGTGGTTACGATGGAGAACGTTCGGTGAAGTTCGCCGCTCTCCGGATGTGTCCAGTCCTCCCACACGCACCCCAGCGTGAAGAGATCCTTACCCTGCATCCGAACGTAGTGTGGCTGCTTGATCGTTCCCTCGTGCCGCCATTCTACAAAGCCGTTCACAGGTAGGAGCGCTCTGCGTTTGACAATTGCATCACGAAACGATGGCTTTTCAAACACCGTCTCACGACGGGCATTTAACGTCATTGCCTGGATCTTCTTCGCCCCCTCGTCATCCTTCGTCCACCGAGGGATGAGTCCCCATGAGCAGAGCTGAATCGTCTCCGAAGCTGCATTGGTAATCAATGGCAGTTGCGGATGTGCAAAGCCAGAGACGTGATAATACGGTTCGTAGTCTTCTGGATGCTCAAACAGTGCACCCGTGTCGGTCTCAATCGCATGCGTTTGTGCAAAGATGGAAACCGTATAACACACGGAATTACAGCAGCGGGAGCAGCACGATACCGATCAGCACAACAATGCCGACCAGCATCACGAGTGCGTAGTTCTGCGCCACACCACTTTGTGCCTTGCGGATCACCGATCCTGTTGCACCTACGAGGCGTGCCGAACCATTCACAACACCGTCAATCACAACTACATCCACGATCTTCCACAGAGCATCACGCGAAAGCGCGAGGATCGGCTGTGCGATCAATCCGTGGTATACTTCGTCAACGTAGTACTTGTTCCAGAGAAGCTTGTGCAGACCCGACATCTTTGCAGCCATACCGTTGGCCTTGTCGAGTCCGTTCTTGTACACATTACGTGCGAACAAGATGCCGAGGATTGCGAGCACTGTCGATGCTCCCATCAGCATGAATTCCTGCGCAGTGTGATCGCCACCATGAACCGGCAGCATTGCTGTACCTGCTGCGAAGATTGGCTCGAGCCAGTGCTCAAGAAGGTTCGGAATGTGCAGGTAGTGACCAAGCACATGCGGCACACCGAGAAGTCCACCAAACACCGACAGGATAGCCAACACGATCAACGGAATGGTCATCGTTGCTGGCGACTCGTGTGGATGCACGTGGTGATGATCAAATCGCTCTTCACCATCAAACGTGAGCGTTGTACAACGCCACATGTAGAATGCTGTTGTGAATGCTGCCAGAGCACCAACTGCCCAGAGTACTGGACTACCGTTGAGGAAGGCAAACCACAGGATCTCGTCCTTCGAGAAGAAGCCCGAGAAGAATGGGATACCAGAGATGGCAAGCGTACCAATGAAGAACGTGCGATACGTAATCGGCATGTGCTTCTTGAGTCCACCCATCTTGAAGATGTCTTGCTCCTCATGCATACCGTGGATCACCGATCCTGAACCGAGGAACAACAACGCCTTGAAGAAGGCGTGCGTCATCACGTGGAACACAGCTGCTGTGAATGCACCAACGCCGAGCGCGGTAAACATAAAGCCCAGCTGCGACACTGTTGAGTATGCGAGGATCTTCTTGATGTCGCGCTGTACGATACCAATCGTACCGGCAACGAGTGCAGTTGTGATACCAACGCCTGTGATCACCGCCATCGTTGTTGGCGAGAGCGTGAAGAGCACGTTGGTGCGAGCGATCAAGAAGATGCCCGACGTCACCATCGTTGCAGCGTGGATGAGTGCAGAAACCGGAGTCGGACCCGCCATCGCGTCTGGAAGCCACACGCCGAGTGGGATCTGCGCGCTCTTACCAGTTGTACCGAGGAACAACAACAGCGTGATAATCATCACCGTTGTGTCGCCTACTGCCCATACTGTTGGAGCTTGTGCGTTGATATCTGCGTAGTTCAGCGTACCGAACTGATTGAAGAGCATGAACATTGCGATCAGCACGCCGAAGTCACCAATACGGTTGACAACAAAGGCCTTCATCGCAGCGTCGCCCGTCCATGTGATGCGTGTGCCTTCGAACTTGCGATCGTACCAGAAACCGATGAGCAGGTAGGATGCCAAGCCCACACCTTCCCAACCAAGGAAGGTCAGCAGGAAATTATCAGCCAACACAAGATTCAACATCATGAACACGAACAGGTTCAAGTAGGCGAAGAAGCGCGGGAAGCCCTTATCGCCATGCATGTAGCCGATCGAGTAGATGTGAATCAGGAACCCGATTCCCGTAATGATCATCGTAAACAGAATCGACAGCTGGTCGAACTGATATCCGATGTTCACGCTGAAGTTGCCCGTAGCGATCCACTCATACACCTTGACGGTGAATGCGCGCTGATCTGCCGGCAGGGCTGTCAACCCAAGGAAGGTCGACACAGCAGTGATGAAGCTGGCAAGAATTGCCGTGCTTGCGATACCTCCAACGAGCTTCTCATTGTTCAACCGTTTGCCAAAGAAGGCAACGATCACAAAGCCGATGAGGGGGAAGAGCGGGATCAGTTGTGCGTAGTTCATCCGATTTCCGGAGCTATTGTCTCAAAGTCCAAGTTTTCGACGTTCATCGACAGATGATGGAACTGAATACCCATCGTTTCATCAACCACCATCATCGAATTGCGTTCAACCTTCATCCAATCAGCGCGACGTGCCGTGAATGGTTCCGATGCCACAACAATGGCGCTCGGCTTCCCATACGATGATTCCATCACGCAATGATCGCCAGTGCAGTGATACTCACGTCCATGCATGTAGTAGAGCGAAGCAGGCTGCACGTTTGGATTCGTCGTGTAGCGCACCGCGATCAAACTTGTACCGTTGGTGACTGCGAAGTTGAGGTAGGAGTGCTGACGCACCGACGACTCCATCAGGAGTGCATCGAGGTCGGCAAACATGCCTTTCACAGCATGCACCATCTCTTCGCAGGTAACAGTACCATGCGGATCGGCTAGGTTGTTTAAGAACAAGCCAAACAAGTGCTCGGAATCCGTGCTCCCTTGAATGGCATCATACGCGGCATCGTTAAGCGAGCGAAGAAGCTTACGCCGGATGTGTTTGAAGCCCCCTACCACACCGTTGTGCATGAACATCAACTGTCCACACGAGAACGGGTGCGAGTTGTTCTCTTCAACCGGCATTCCCGGAGATGCCGCACGAACGTGTGCGAACATGCAGGGGGAATTCACCTTCCTCGCAAGACTCTTCAGGTTCTGATCGCTCCATGCTGGCTTGATGCTTCGGAACACACATGGCTCGTTGTCGAGCTCTGGCGCGTAAAATCCGATACCAAACCCGTCGCCGTTCACCGCTACCGACATCTCGCCTGCATTCATCGTCTGTGCTGTGACCAAGGAGAACTTGGGCTTATACAGAAGATCATCCGCAAGGATGGATGGACCGATATAGGCGATAAAGCGACACATGAGCTGTCACCGTGCTCAGTTGAGCGCAGCCTTCTCCGTGCACCACGTGTTGTACACACCGTCGAGCAACAGATTGAATGCATCTGCTGCTTCGCGAGCTGCATCAAGTGCGGCTTGCTTCTGATCGTCGGTGATACACATGCGCTCGAGTGCTTCGCGCGTTACTGTGCGGTGAATCTCGTCAGCATGCTCGTGTACAGCAAAGAACTCAATCGCGTTCTTCGTGTCGAGGTTATAGAACTTCTTCAGACCTTCGATCTTCGTTGTTGAGATCTCTGGGATCTGCGACTCGTATGCGTACAGTGCTGCAAGGCCTTCAGCTGGATTGCTGCGACCCGACAGTTCGCGGAGGATGCGGACAGAGTTACGTGTGTGCTCAAGGAAGCGGCGCTCCTTGACTTCTTCACGTGTCATGCCGAGCTCTTCTGCAAAGCGCAGCCAGAGTTCTGGGTGATTGTCTGGACCGTGCTCTTCTTCGATCAGGTTCTCGAGGAGCATTTGGCGAACAACCATGTCTTCCGTGTTTGCGTGCGTTGCGCTCACATACGTTGGGAAGGCATGCACCTGGTGGTAGTACTCACCAGCATACTGGCGAAGCATTTCCTTTGTAAGTGCACCTTCGTTCCACATTTGATAGAACGGGTGTTGCAGCATGTGACGCTCAGCAACGATCTCGTCGAGCTTTTGCAGGAATTCTGCAGTGGTCATGAGGGAGTCCTCGGACATGGTGGATTGCTATTCGTGAATGACAAAGATAGGTCTTTTCGTAGTTTTGTAACCGACGTTATGCAGCGATTTACCTCGGATGTATTTGCAGGCCCATTTGAGTGGGCCGACCCAGAACAAGAGGTCCTCACGGGGATCGGGCTTGCGGCGCGTGTCATCCTCTACAACGACGAAGAACACACGTTCGACGAGGTGATCGGTCAGATCATCGCCGCCACGGGGTGCTCATACGACCATGCGGCCGATCTCACCCACGAGGTGCATTTCCGTGGCAGGGCCATGGTGTTCGAGGGCGATCTCCCGCAGTGCCTCCGCGTGTCGGGTATCCTCGAGGAAATCGCGCTCCATACACAGGTCGAGTGCTAATCCGCCCAATCCCGTTACTTGGGTGGTAGGGGGCGAGAAACCTGCGTCGAATCGGATCCAACAACCTTGCCAGTGGCGTTCTTGAGCTGCTGCTGAAGCATGTCGTTTACCGATCCCCCACCTGGTGGCGTTAATCCTGGGATGTTCGGCAGCGACATGTTGGGTCCATTCATCTGAATGGCATTCTGATTGTTCTTGATCAGCTGCTGCAATACATCGGCCTCGCCTGCCTTGGCCTTATCAAGCAGCTCCTTATCCAAGTCCCGCAGCAATGATGAGTCGGCCTCGACGCCGTTGATCTTTGCCAAGGCAAACTCGTAGCTGGCGTAGATCTCCTTTGCGTACTCCGAACGAGGGTATGCTTCAAGCAGCTTGGCGTAGTACACCATGGCAGAGTCATTCATGCCGCGGTCACGCTCGTACATCCACCCCATTGCGTACAGCGCCTTGGGAGCATACGGGTGTTCGGGAAACTTCTCGACGATGGCCATGTACTGACGTTTGGCATAGACATAGTCCTTGACCATGCGGAAGCTGTTGCCCGAACGGTAGAGCTCCACAGCGTCATCAACGCCACCTTGATCGAGGAATCCAAGGTTCGCCGAAGCCTGCTTGGCAAACTCGGAGTTTGGCCAGCGATCGGAGATGATTTCGAAGAGTGAGTCGGCGGCTTCGGGATCGGTTTGCTGAATCACCCGCGCTTGCGAGAACAAATAGCGTCCGCGCTGTGGATCTGCTTCGGAGGTTCCATCAAACGCACGGCGGTAATAGTACAGCGCCGAATCGGTGTTCTCCATTTGCTCATGCACACGTCCGAGTGCGAACAACTCGATCGACTTCTGACGGTTGAGCGAGTCCTTGTGCGTGGTGTCGATGGCCAACATTTGATCAATGCTGCGAACCTTCCGCTGTTGATCATCCCACTGCTTGAGCAAGGTGAAGTACTTGTTCGCTACATCATACACTGGTGTGCGGATGACCTTGGCTTTTGCGAAGTACTTGAGTGCCTCGAAGTAGTCGCCTGTCTTGAACAGACTCATCCCTTTTTGGAACGACTGTGCCATCATCTCTGGTCGACCAACAAAGGATGTGTCGGCCATGCGCTCCTTTGCGATCTGACCGGGATCCTTGGGATCGGGGTTCTTCAGTCGATCAAGGGCGAGACGCTCTGCTTCGATGTATGACTTCCATTCCTCGTAGTTCCGATTTTCCGCAAGGTCGTCGAAGATCGCCGATGCTTCGGTGAACTTCCCGAGGTGCGCGAGTGATGCACCGCGATACAGATCCGCCTCAAACGTCGCCAACGCATCAGGTGTTTCGTCATGCACCTTGGCGAAGGCTCGCTCTGCGAGTTCATACTTGCCGAGACGGTAGTAAATCGCTGCAAGATCAACTTGCCACCGCGCACGCTGTTCGCCGTCGTCGCATTGCTCGATGGCCTGCTTATACGGGTTGACGGCTTTGTCGATGTCTCCGTCTTCGATGGCCATCTCTGCTTGAATGCGATAGGCCTCTGAGAGAATGTCGTAGCGATCCTTATACCATGCAACGTCAATCGTACGCGAGAGCAATTGCTTGCCCTGCGTCATCTTCCGCTGCATGAGATAGTCCTTCGCAAGCAACAAGTGCGCATCAGGCGAGAAGTCACCATCAACGTAGCGCTCGATAAGCTCGATACATTTCTGCTGCGATGGCACCCACTCCGACCGGAAGAAGTACGCCTCGGCCATGAGGAAGAGTGCACCTTCTACGTAATGCGACTTGGGGTGGTTGGCAACGACCTTCGATCCTTTGATCAGGATGGAGTCCACCTTGGTTGCCATGGGTTGAAGCTTCGCACGATCGATCACAAATGCACGCAAGAACTGGTAGGTGGTGTTCTTGGGTGGACCCGATACGAGCTTCATGCTGTCGACCGCTGGGACGAGCACGCGTGGCTTCGTCCGCTTGTTCTCGTCCTGATAGTCGAAGTCTTCCTTGACCTCCGTCATCACACGACGCATGTTGTAGTAGGTGTTGAAGTACGTGGTTTGGTTGTCAAACCAGGCACACCCCTGCAGTCCGACCGCGAGGGCCAGCACTACAACTGATGCGATGGTGGAACGGAGTTTGGTCACAATGATCGACGCAGCCAACGGTCGCGCATTTGCTTCTGACGCGAGCTTGGGGATTCTATTTCAACAAGACGGATGGCAGGTGGTACCACGGGCGTGAGCGTCACACGATAGAGTCGTCCATCGCAGTGGGCATCCACAGTTGCCGCGGTACCAAGTGCCGCACCAAGATAATGATCTACCTGCGCCGTCGACGATACGCGCTTGCCGTTGATAGCGATGATCTCATCATCAATGCCGATGCCTGCAGCAGCAGCGGCTCCACCGTCATCAACAGATCGCACGATGATCTTACCGTTCGTCTCTGCCAGTGCCCATCCGCAGTATGGTGCCGCAGGGACGGCAGCAAATGGAATCTTCTCGCCAATGGTTGCTGCGTCCGGCTTCTTCGCCGTGGTATCAACACGCAAACCAAGTGGCGTAAGGATTTCCTCGTATGGCAACTCGTCGGTTCCGCTAAGCCAACTCAGGACGCGATCGCGCACCTGAATCTTCGTTGACTCTTCGATGATGGCAATGCACTCATCTTCCGTCATCCCACGCGATGGGTCGGCTTGATAGCGCTTCCACATTCCACGAAGCGCATCGTCGAGCGAATACGTTCCGTCACTATGGTCGATGATGTAGGCGTCCAGAAGGAACATCGCAACACCACCCTTGAGGTAGTACGATGGGAAACGATTGTTTCCATCCGGACTCTGCATGTAGAGCTTGAGCCACGCGAGGTACGAACTATCACGGGTGGACATTGCGAATCGGCCGGGCACAGCAGCCAGTCGTGCGATGTGCTCCTTCGACAGCGCCTCGATGTAGTCCTTGGCCGTTGTAAATCCACACCGGTACGTAAGCAGATCATCATAGTACGACGTGAGCCCTTCGGCCAGCCAGAGCATTGGCGTGTATGTCTCACGTGTGTAGTCAAATGGACCAAGCTCTGCGGGACGTATGCGCTTGACGTTCCAGAGGTGGAAGTACTCGTGACACAACAGCGAGAGCAATCCAGTAACCTTCGACTTATCAAGCAACGTCGATGGATCAACAGCGTTCACACTCATGCGTGCGTGCTCTAAGCCACCACCGGCACCTGGATAGATCTGGATGATGAAGACGTAGCGGTCATACGGCACTCCACCGAAGATCTCGGCCTCCACCTTCACGATACGTTCGCACTGCTTGGTAAGCCAGTCAATGTCGAGCGTATGGTTGGTCGGCATTGCCACTTCGTGTGTTGCACCAGCCGCTGTAAACGTGCGCACTTGATGATCACCAATCTCGATTGGCGAGTCCGCGAGGATGTCGTAGTTCAATGCGCCGAGCAGCAC
>JAURNF010000142.1 GCA_030830285.1 Candidatus Kapaibacterium sp. | reverse complement strand
CGTCGTACAAGCTTGCGACACTCGGTGTCAGCTTGTTCTGTTACACTGCATGTGTTCAACAACACGACGTCGGCAGGCTCATCGAACGGCACGATGACATGCCCTCCTGAAACGAGATCATCGCATAGTCGCGATGTCTCGCTATAATTGAGCTTACAGCCAAGCGTATGAACAGCAATGCGCATGCGCAAAGTTATATCATTGCGTTAACGCAAACGAACACGCGACGAGGAAGTACATGCATCAAGACGTGGCACAAGGCATTGGAATAGTCGACATCGTGGTGTCTACCGATATGACAGCAACACTCGATGGTACTGAGATACACCGCGTCTACTCGACCTTTTGGCTCGCCTACCATGCTGAGGTGGCCGCGCGCAGAGCAATCGAACCATACTTCGAGCCAGGAGACAATGCTGTTGGTAGCGGACTTGCCATCGAGCATATGACAATGGCCGGTATAGGGGCACATGTGCGGATTACGGCAACCGTCTCGGAGATCGACCGGCGTAGGATCCGCTGCACGTTTGAGGCGCATGTTCTGCCGTCAGCAACCCTCATTGCACGCGGCACACAAGATCAGGTTGTGCTACCAACACAGGTGCTCGCTGAACGAGCCAACAACGCCGTAACTACTTAAGAATGTGGCCAGTCATAGCGCACCAAAAGAGCAGATCTAGTTCGTCCATGTCGATCCCTACTTGCTCTGCATATCGCATGAATGCTTCTTCCACAGACCAGTAAACTGACCGTGTGCTTACCGATGGGATCTCGTCATAGACGCCGCATCGGACGAGCAGCCGCAGAAGATGTCGATCGAGGATTGCTACACCACGGAATCCAATGTTCCGCATTGCGTGACTTGCTTCTTTGAGTCCGTATCCAAGCACGAGGTCAGAAAGCTTGTTACGGCGTTCTCGCTCCGAAGACACATCAGATGTAAGGATCTCTTCCACCAGACCCCACTGGTCACGCAGAACGTGAAGTCTGCCATGCTTGGTCGAATGAAACCGAATGTAAGTTTCAGGATTGCGAAGATGGCGCACGACATCATGTCCTCGCTCAAAGAAGTTCTCTTCTCGTAATCGCGTCACGACAGCATCAGCGTGAACAGCAGACGATTGAGGAGTGAGAATGCAAAAGCAACACTCATAGAACCACTGCGAACGATCTACCGAAGCAAAGTCTACCAGTCGCGCACGAATCTCATCACGACGCTCCCGATACAACGCATCAATATCATCGGGCAGGAACACCTCACTCACACAAGTCCCCTGCGCTTCCGTAGTGCCCATTCGGCTGAGAAGCTCGCCAGAGCAATGATGATGAGCCACGGCAGATGGTAAACCGGATACTCCCGATCTCTCGTAGTGACGACTTCGCGCATGCGAGGATCCTGCAGCAATGCTTGCTTGAGCGAATCAATGTACTCACGTCCAACAGTCAGTGCTCCGGTTCGCTGCGCAAGTGAAGTGAGCAGTGGTACGTTTCGGATCAGTGCAGCGTCCTCAATGTTCATGTCGCCAACCGTGAATCTTCCACGTCGAGTGGCAAGCACAACGCCTCGGCGGCGCACGGTGCCGTTGTAGGCATAATCACCCGGAGGGAGACTACCCACATTTACCGCATACCTTCCACTGCCCTGCTGCGCCAGAATGCGCTGCTGCTCGCCTTGCGGCGTGCTCATTGTTACAACTACTTCTGCATCATCGATCGCTGCGAAGGACTCATCCTGAACCGATGCAACAAACCCGACTGGCTCTCCAGTGGCATAGAACGTTTGTGTGGAAGAGACGACAATCCGACGCTCTGTATCTCGAACACGCAGCCACGAAAGAGAATTGGCCATGAATGCATCGAGCACATCTACCGGATAGCCACCTCGTGATTGCTGCGGTGCGCTACCGAGGAGTCGCCATCGGTATATCCCGTAGCCCAGCACAGCGAGACTTCGCGTGCGGCCATCATCACGCTTCATAATCAGCGGTTCATCGAGCGAAGCATTGCCTACACGCATTGTTGCCAGGACTTGCGCACCGGCTGTCGGCTCAACAAATGTCTCTGTACGATAACATGGAGGCAGGGATGTCCACATAGTAGCATCTCCATCACCACCACTGAGCTTCATGATTGGATCGGAGGCACGACCGCCGTTTACTTCAGGGGTAACGAGAAACTCTTGTGGTCTGCTGCTCGTCACTCGGAATGGCAAAATCTGAGCTAGAGAGCCGAGACGCTGGTAATCAACCTGAACAGAGGGCATGAAGAACAGAGCCGTACCTGACGCACATGCGGTCGCAATCATCTCTGTAACCGATGCACTAGAGGATGAGGTTGGATAGCCGATAAGCATCACCGACTCAACGTTCGTGAGGTCGGCCTTTGTTGGAGTACCCTCGTAGAACTCCGCACCCTGCCGCTGAGTGAACGTTGTAACACGTACGGACGGATCCCGGAGCAATGATGCCTTGATGAAGGTGACATCCGGACTTGGCGAACCCGCGATGAGCACGACTGTACGCTTGTACGCTCGCACATCTACGAATGCCTGTACGCGGTTGTTAGCAGTCGACACTTCACCGGCAATTGGACGAAGTGCAAGAGCGAGCTTGCGCACTCCTTCTTGCGTGGGCTTCCACGCTAGCGTTATTGTCTGGCGGTCGACACCAGCGCGGATGGTGACACGCTCGGTCTGCACCTTCGCACCATTATCCTCGACGATGAGTTCGTACTGTCCATCTGGAACACGTTGCGACTCAAGGTCAATCGTCACAGGCATCGATTCGCCAACGACACTAATACCGGCAACCAGAAGTCGATTGAGAGCCGCATCGCGAGGCATTACAGTATCACCAACTCCAACACTATACACGCCGATACCCGATTGCTCAGCAACCCGAAGCGGGTTATCTGGTCCGTTATGCTGTCCATCAGTAACGATTACAATCGATCCAATGCGGCGCTCGAGTGATCTATTCCCAAGCGTTGTCAACGCCGACGTGATATTTGTGCGATACCCGTTCGTTCGCACGTCTTCGATGCGACCTACCTCGCGCAACACATCCGAGAACCCATACACATCCACATCGAAGTCTTCCGAAAGCGCATTCGATATCGACGATAGTTCGCGACGGAGAGCCGCACTATCGAGCTTGGCCAGACGTGGCATCGAACGCGATTCGTCGATCAGCAGGGCCACTCGCGGTGTAACGCGTTCGCTCTGAATGAGTCGCACGATTGGCTCGAAGAGCAGCAGCAGCAAACAAGCCAGACCAAGCGTACGAAGTGCACGCAGAAGCACAAGCGTTGATTGTGACTGCTCAGGAACTACGCGGGTGTATGTGTACCACGCTGATGCACCTGCTACCAACAGGCATACAACGTATACCCACCATACACCAGCTGCGAGATCGATGAAGAGGTGCTGCATTATGGATGCGCTGCTGGAACGAGAAGAATGCTACTCTGCGCAACGAGCAAGCTGGTAGTGTAGAAGAATGCTACTTCTTCCCACGGCAAGATTGCAGCAACGCGATGACCAGTCGTCTGTGCATGATCGAAAAACCAGATGCCACGTCGCACAGCCCATACATCTGAGATCGACAGATACGTGCCAATCGCAAGTGTTGCATAGGCGATAACGTCAATGCGTGGAAGGAGCATACCAGCGCCGAACATCCATTGCATCACGACAATCGGCAGGAACCAGTATCCGAGATGCCACGCGTATCGAACAGACCGATGTGTAGCGCGCCAGGAACGCGTCAGCCGTCCGAGCATCAGCCACCCAAGCAGCATGCCACCAATTCGCACACCAACCTCAGGCGAGAAGTCTACTTCTGCAAGGGGCTCTGAAGGCAGCAACCGACACAGGATAGCGGTCAAGAAGGCAACTTGGAGCGTCTGGATCACAAAGAAGGAGATTTCCTCGATTGGTAGCCGTCTCACGCGAAACAGCAACCTGTCATCGGGGAAATCCCATATCCCCTGCTCTACCGCCCAATTATCCCAGGGGAAGGTGAAGATGACAACAACACTGCAGAGTCCAGCAAGGATCGCAAGTGTGAGAGGTGTTCCATCAACAACGAACCAGACGCACGCAAGCGCTGCGAGCATCGGGAGCGTCCAACGGTAGTGATAACCTCGATATGTCACGGAGCTATTAATCATCGAGACGCATCGCAACACTCACACGGTGAACCACGCTCGCGGCACCAAGTGAGCTCAATGCATAGTCGATATCAAGTGTGGGCAAGTGAATTCCAAGCCCACCTGTGAGACCTGTCAGTTGCCCAGGCACGTTAACTGTACTCGTGTTCCGTACAGCATTTGTGTATCCGATTCGTGCCTGCACGACTTTTCCGAGATACAGTTCACCACCAACAGAGAAGTTGAGGAGTCGATCTACAAGTGATCCAACCTCGTCCGTGAGATGATTAAGCGACGCATTGACGAGGAGCGGCAAGCCACGGAGGCGATGATTCACACCAATTCGCAAGTCCAACGGCATACGATCTCTCGTTCCATCATATGTAGAGAGCTGCGTGCCGAGGTTTACCACGCTGATGCCAATGTTCGTGCGTTGCTTGGGAAACTGGAAGAGCATCCCTGCATCAACCGCAATAGCAGTCGATGCCATGTTGTCAAGCGAGGAATGCAGCACCTTGGCAGTGACGCCATACGAAATCAACGTGTCGAGCTCGCGAGCGAGAGAAACGCCGAGGACAACATCACTCGACTGAAAACTGCCAGTGACG
>JAURNF010000019.1 GCA_030830285.1 Candidatus Kapaibacterium sp. | reverse complement strand
CCACGAACGTGCGCTCGGCACGACTTGGACTCGGCAATTCCCAGCGCACACTGTCTGTGCTTGTCGCAACCGTTGGCTTCGACGCTACTGTGAACTGCATCCATGCTTTATTACCAAAGTCTGGTTCGAAGGTCTTGATCGTGCTACCACCAGAGCGGAAGCTCAAGCTGCCACTACCCAACTGCGAACGATAGAACCAGAAGTCAAGTCCGAGACCTTCCTTATTCACGAGTTCAAAGTCATAGCAGCCGTTTGCAAGATTGAAGTCGAGCGTGTATGTCTTCTCGCTCTCGAGTTTTGAACCTTCTCCAATAATCTCACCAGTTGTCTTCTTCAGACGCCATGTGTATTGGATCTCTGCTTGCTTATTGGTGCGGAGATTGATCTGAAGATCGCTGTAATACACAGGAGGCATCACGAACGATGTCGTGCGGCTGTTGTTGTTTGCGTACTCATCACCGGCGAGCACGGTACGCACAACGAATGATGATACGCCTGTCGTTGATGGCCATGCCGGTGCTGGAAGCACTACCGTATCGCGACCAAGGAACTGAAGATTTCCTGTCCAGTTGTACGTTGACTTCGCTCCACCATTGATCTCGTATTCGATCGTGCACGCCGTCATAGGTGTCGAGCCGTTGTTCGCAATCACAATGACTGGTTCACCGCAGATTGGGTTCAATCGACCGTAGTATTCCCATGAGTTCGGTGAGATCACATCGACGACAGCTGCATCCTTTGCGAAGTTTGGTTCACCATATCCAATCAACTGCATTGATACTTCCCAGCGACCCCACAGTTCGTTTGCTGCTTCCTTCTTCACGCCGTAGTCGAGGTTGACTGTCGATGCACCCTTGACGTGCGGTGTGAGTTCAAACTCATAGAGATCAACCGGCGCACCTGGGCACCATCCAGTGCGATCGATCAACCAAGTACCTCCTTGTGGAAACACAGGGTTATCGCCGCACTCCATCCACAGGCGCCAATTGAAGCGCTCTTGTCCGTTGACGTTGATGAAGTGGTTGCGCGGGCAGAATTCGGCACAGTTTGTTTCGTTGCTGAATTCATGTCCACTCGTCACAGCCTTCAAGCGGAATGTTGAGGCAGCCTTGTTCAGTGCAACATCAACAGGAGCAAGCGCTGCCTTGTTCTCAAGGACAGCTGTGAATTGGGCGCCACGCTCGTAATACACTTGATCGATCTGCTTCACATCACGTGTTGGCGTGCCCTTGATGAACACAAAGGTGACATCGATCAACTCCTGCTGATTACCAGCAGAAAGCGTGACGTTGTTGCGAAGAAGTGGTGCGAAGTCTGTTACATCGTATTCCCAACGGAAACCCTTCGGACCAAGATCGAGTCCGATGCCGTATGGTGTGATGTAGCGACCAATTTCAAAATCAACAATCGGACTGAAGTATGGACGTTCTTGTTTGCGAAGAGTCGTCTCTGCAGCAACCACTGTTGAGTCTACGGCAAGGCCTGCCTCGTCGAGTGTGTAGATCTTACCTGCCTCTTGCACCAGGATTGTATCCGTTGCAATCGACGGATGATCTGTAGCGTCCTCACGGTAGATGCGTGGTTGCACTGGACGCTCGAACAGCACAACTGAGGTGCGGCGTGGCTCCGTGACAACATCTACGTCAGCACGTGCTGTTGTCGTCGTCAGATTGCCAAGCTCAAATGCAAGCGTTGGGCGCGACGTGTTGATCTGCGTCATGTAGCCGAGATAGTCCATTGGCAGTACCTCAGTGGTCGGTACGCCAAACTTCGATCCGTTCAAACCTGAAGGCGATGCATCACGAGCAACGAGTGGATCATTATCCAGTTCGCCGTGGTAATACAGGATCAGCTTTGCGTAATTCGGATGTGCATCATCGATCTGACGCGTCATATAGCTCTTGATCGTCGCTTCATCAAGTGCAACGTTCCACACTTGGATTTCGTCGAGCAAACCCTCGTACGAACCTGAGCCACCTGAACCGATGACGAATTTCGCGATGCCGTTCATCGCGCGCGTCTTGCCGTTGCCCTCGTGGAAGAGCGCGCCATTCAGATACATGCGCATCACACCAGACTTTGTCTTCACAAACGTCCAGTGATTCCATCGGCCTTCCCAGTTCTCTGGGATCGTATTCTTCTCGATGCGGTCGTACGCTCCGTCAGCCGGGTTGTAACCACAATCCCAATACACCGTGCCGTTATCCCACGGGGCGTGAATATTGATCACGCGACGCCCTTGCGCATCATATGCTTCGAGTGTGTTGTGCGCGCGAGGCATCTTCAGTGGATCACCGTAGCACCAGTAAGAGATGGTGACTTCGTTGGTGATGCTCTGACCAATCTCGCCGGGCACATCGATACGATCACCTGCCGTGAAGCGATAGGCCTTACGTCCGCCAACGCTTGACAATCCTGTTGCGGTACCATCAGCCTTGATTGATGCCGTCGTTGATGCATCAAGACATGCAAACTCGACGAGAATGTCCGATGTGCCGTCCCATGCAAACGGCGTAGAGAATGGGAGATGGTTCTCACCTTCAACCAACGCGACGTTGCGTCGGATCACCGTTGTACCTTCATCGTTGCGGAACACTTTTGCAAGAATTGCGCTCGTAGCATTCTGCATCCGTACAGTAAGCACCTTTACTTCCGACACTGCCTTTGTCGACTGAAGTCGGATGCCGCAGAGGGAGCCAGCTGACATGCCGGCGGCTGTGAGCTCTGACGCCTTCCAGAGAAATCGCATGCGTCCGCCACCTGGTGCGATAAGTGCGCTGTTCGCCTGTGAGCCAGT
>JAURNF010000141.1 GCA_030830285.1 Candidatus Kapaibacterium sp. | reverse complement strand
TGGTAGCAGATTGGATCAGCAAACTGCGTTACCTGATATCCCTTCGGGAGATCGGGATAGAAGTAGTTCTTGCGGGAGAAGGTCGACCGTTCACGGATAGAACAGTTCGTTGCAAGGCCCATGCGAACAGCATACGCAACGAGGTTCTTGTTGAGCACTGGGAGTGTTCCCGGGTGCCCAAGGCAGATGGGACAGACGTTCACATTGGGTTGTGCTCCAAAGTCCGTTGGACAGGAACAAAACGCCTTCGACGCAGTGGTTAACTGCGCGTGAACTTCAAGTCCGATAACGGCTTCGTAGCCCGAATGCATCTGTCTTCCGTTAGGTCAAAAATGACCTCAAAAGTACGGAAAATGGGCGTGGCACGGGTTTATGAAGGCTTCAACCACGTCCGAAGATCCAGGTTTCCACCACAAAGGATGATCCCAACCCTCCGTCCAGACACGAGTTCCGGACGCTCAAGCAAGCTTGCAAGGGTCACGGCTGCACTGGGCTCAACAACAACCTTGAGCCGCTCCATGAGCACAATCATGGCCTCAAGTATGGATTCTTCGCTCGCTGTGACGATTTGTACGTGGTGATGCCGTAGTTCCGCAAATGGCACCTCGCCGAGCGAGGTCCGGAGTCCGTCTGCTATGGACAAGTTTTGGGGAGGGGGCTGGATAACCCCAGTTTCGAGGGATCGCTTGGCGTCTGAATCGATGTCTGGTTCGGCTCCATACAGGGTCGCATATGGCGCTAAGGCACGGGTGGCAATGGCCGTACCGCTCATGAGCCCTCCACCACCTACGGGGGCCATCATCACATCGAGTCCGGGCTGATCCTCGATAAACTCCATTGCGGCCGTGCCTTGTCCGGCAATGACGCGTGCATCATCATAGGGCGGCACCACATGGGCACCGGTCTTGTCTACAAGATCGTTGAGGGTTGCCAGACGGGATGCAAGCGTTGGCTCACAGGTAACGATAGTGGATCCGTACTCTTCAACTGCACGTCGCTTCACCTCTGGTGCCGACGAGGGCATGACGATCGTGCAGGGAATTCCTCGCAGTCCGGCAGCATAAGCAAGGGCCTGCGCATGGTTGCCCGACGAGTGCGTGATAACTCCTCGCTGTGCGGTTGCTTCATCAAGCTGTAGTACGGCATTGCAGGCGCCACGCGCCTTGAATGCCCCGACCTTCTGGAGGTTCTCACACTTGAAGTACACCTTCGCACCAACCATTGCATCAATTGCACGTGAGGTTATCACAGGCGTGCGATGGACGTAGGGACGTATACGCTCTGCTGCCGCGCGAATGTCTTCAATTGTAATCATGCGTTGCTTACATGGTTCGACGGTACTGTCCACCAACTTCGTACAAGGCATTCGTCATTTGTCCCAACGAGCAAACCTTTGCGGCTTCCATCAACGCGTCGAAGATGTTGCCATTACGAATTGCAGTGGCGCGCAGTTCATCCAATGCGCGTGTTGTTGCTTCACCACTTCGCTGTTGGACAGAACGCACGTTGGTGATCTGCTGCTCCTTCTCGTCTGTTGTCGATCGGATCACTTCCTGTGGAATCACAGTTGGCGACCCCTTCGATGACAAAAAGGTGTTTACACCGATGATTGGATACTCACCAGTGTGCTTGAGCGTTTCGTAGTACAGCGACTCTTCCTGGATCTTGTTGCGCTGGTACATGTTCTCCATTGCTCCAAGCACACCACCACGATCGGAGATACGCTTGAACTCTGTGTACACCGCTTCTTCAACCAAGTCGGTGAGCTCTTCAATGATAAACGAACCCTGCAGTGGGTTCTCGTTCTTCGCTAACCCCAACTCACGATTGATGATCAACTGAATTGCAACTGCACGACGCACACTTTCTTCCGTCGGCGTTGTGATGGCCTCGTCGTATGCGTTGGTGTGCAGCGAGTTACAGTTGTCATAGATCGCATACAACGCTTGCAGCGTTGTGCGAATGTCGTTGAAGTCGATCTCCTGTGCATGAAGTGAGCGACCAGATGTTTGGATGTGATACTTCAACATCTGAGAGCGTTCGTTGCCACCATACATGTTCTTTATGGCCTTCGACCAGATCTTTCGTGCTACACGTCCGATGACGCTATACTCAGGATCAACGCCATTCGAGAAGAAGAACGAGAGGTTAGGAGCAAAGTCATTGATGTTCATACCTCGCGAGAGGTAGTACTCTACGAACGTGAATCCGTTTGAAAGCGTGAACGCGAGCTGCGTGATAGGGTTTGCACCAGCCTCGGCTATGTGATAGCCAGAGATCGATACCGAGTAGAAGTTGCGCACACCTTTGTTGATGAAGTACTCTTGCACGTCACCCATCATGCGGAGCGCGAACTCTGTCGAGAAGATGCAGGTGTTCTGTGCTTGATCTTCCTTGAGGATGTCGGCCTGCACCGTGCCACGCACTTGTTGTAGCGCACGCTGCTTACACTCGTCGTAGATATCAGGTGGTAGAACCTGATCTCCCGTTACACCCAGCAGCATCAAACCGAGTCCGTTGTTACCATCAGGTAGGTCGGTAGTACCATCTCCGTGACGGTACACTGGACGCGCGATACCTCGCTCACGATAGATGGCGTCGACCTTCGCGCGAATCTCATCCTCCATGCCACGACGAATGATTTCCTTCTCACATTCCTGATCAATTGCAGCATTCATGAAGAACGCCAACAGCATTGGAGCTGGACCGTTGATGGTCATCGATACCGATGTTGTTGGATTGCAGAGATCGAACCCTGAGTACAGCTTCTTTGCATCGTCGAGCGAGGCAATGCTCACACCGGAGTTGCCAATCTTGCCGTAGATGTCAGGACGGTAGTCAGGATCTTCACCGTAGAGCGTGACGCTATCAAAGGCAGTAGACAAACGAGCTGCGGGCATGCCCTTCGACAAATAGTGGAAGCGCTTGTTCGTGCGCTCGGGTCCACCCTCGCCAGCAAACATGCGTGTTGGATCCTCATTCGTCCGCTTGAACGGATACACGCCGGCTGTATACGGAAACTCACCAGGTACGTTCTCTTGCATACACCAGCGAACTATCTCTCCCCAGTCTTGAAACGCAGGAAGAGAAATCTTTGGAACGCGCGTATGTGCAAGTGATTCGGTGTGATTTGCTACGCGAATCTCTTTATCGCGCACAGTGTAGCTGTAATAGTCACCTTGGTACGACTTCTTTTTGTCTTCCCACGAGGCGAGCAACGCGCGAATCTCATGATGAAGTTGCGCCTCAAGATCTGCCTTGCGCTGTTCCAGCGTTGCTATCGCTGAAGCAGGCGTTGCAGCATCTGCACGTTGGTCCTTGGTGGATGTCGATTGCGTTGTTGTGCTCATTGGATTGCTGTGTTAATGTTCATCCACTTGTGCGAGTTGATCAATCGCGCCTTGTATGCGCCAGATTGACCGCGCGAGTTCTGCCTGCTGGACAACGAAAGCGTCGTAGCGCTTGTTGTTCTCAACGATCTCGGCCAAATACCGCGTGCGATCAGGTGGAATGATGTAGATCTTCTCACTCATTTCGTCCGTGATCTGGTACGACGATGTCCAGTTCAACGAGCAACGCTCGATAAGCAAGTCATTCAACGCGCGATACAGTGTGTTCGCCCCAGGATCATTGAACTGCGACGCAATTGTCCCGTACACCGGCATGGTGTCGATGCTCTGCGAGAAGAGCTGTCGACTGCGCTGATACTGCTTACGGACGTCGCGAAGTGCATCAAGTGCGCCACGCTTGTCAAACTTGTTGAGTGCGATGATGTCGGCATAGTCGATCATGTCGATCTTCTCAAGCTGCGTTGCTGCACCGTACTCAGGCGTCATCACATACATCGACACATCTGATACGTCAGTGATTTGTGAATCGCTCTGACCGATACCTGCCGTTTCAACGATGATGAGATCGTACTTAGCGTACGACAGAATCGAGATCGCATCACGCACGTGCGGGTTGATTGCAACGTTTGACTCGCGTGTCGCAAACGAGCGCATGTATACGCGTTCGTCGCTCACCGAGTTCATGCGAATACGGTCGCCGAGGAGCGCTCCGCCTGTTTTACGCTTCGATGGATCGACGCTCACAACTGCGATGGTCTTGTCTGGGTGGTCGAGCAAGAATCGACGGACGATTTCATCGGTGAGGGATGACTTTCCTGCACCGCCCGTTCCTGTGATTCCAAGCACCGGTGCACGCTTTGCACCTTCGACAAAGGCAATCGAAGAGCGCTCACCGCGCTCAGCGCAGGATATTGCCTGGGCAATTGCTATTGGGTCACGTGCCAGAACTTTCTCGGCAAGCGCATCAGTGACCGGCGGCACGTAGTCCGAACGCTCAACAACGTCGTTGATCATGCCTTGAAGGCCCATCGCCCGACCATCATCTGGCGAGTAGACACGGGTAACTCCATTGGCGTGAAGCTGCTCGATTTCTGTTGGGAGAATCGTTCCTCCTCCACCAGCGAAGATCTTGATGTGGTGCGCACCACGCTCGTCGAGGAGCTGGCGCATGTAGGTAAGGTACTCGACGTGGCCGCCCTGGTATGACGTCATAGCTATGGCTTGAGCGTCTTCCTGGACTGCACAGTCTACAACTTCCTTAACCGAGCGGTTGTGTCCGAGGTGGATGACCTCGCAACCGGTAGCCTGAATGATTCGGCGCATCACATTGATCGCTGCGTCGTGTCCGTCGAACAACGATGCTGCGGTGACAATGCGAACCTTGTTGGCGGGTGAGTACGGTGTCGGTGATTCCATGTTCCAACTGAGGTCGATGTGGATAACCTGCAAAACTACGCACCAATGAAACGCAAAATGCCCGATCTTGGTGCCGATCGACGAGAGTTTCCACCACACTCTGAAGGAGATAGGTCATGACAACGAACGTTGGAACCACTGACCGCATCATCCGCTTGGTCGTTGCGGCCGTCCTTGGCGGACTAATCCTTACCAACACCGTCGAAGGAACACTGGCATGGGTGTGTGGTGTTGGTGCGGCTGCAGCCGCGCTGACGGCTGTGTTCCGCTTCTGCGGACTCTACACCATTCTCGGCATTTCCACCTGTAAGGTGGCCTCATAACCCAACCTGTGTGAATGTTGAACTCATGATGCTAGGTGGCGCTGAGGAAATCGGCGCCAACTGCACCTATCTCTCAATCGAAGGCACTGGGGTGTTCATCGACACCGGTCTCCACCCTCGTGATCGGTCGGTAGCAGCCTTTCCTGATGTCGACCTGCTCGAGCATCGTCCCACCGATGTGGCGTTTATTACACACGCTCACACAGATCACCTGGGTGCTTTGCCCTACGTGATGCGACGGTTTCCGCACCTACGTGCGATCATGACTCCTGCCACGCGCGACCTCTCGCACATCATGTTGCCCAATGGCGCACGTCTGCTGCGCAACGATATCACGTCGGATGTTCCACGTGAGCACTTGGAGTTCTACGATCGTACGGCCATCGATCAGCTGCGATTTGCCTTCGAGGCCCTTCCGTATGCCGAGACACTGCAGTTCCGCGGATACTCGGGGAGAGCACCTATCACGGCTTCGTTCCATTGGGCTGGACATATCCTGGGTTCGGCTGGCGTGCTCCTCCAGTGCGGCAGGTTTTCGATGCTGCACACTGGTGATACGATGTTTGACAACCAAACGGTGATCCCGAAGGCATCTCTTCCACGACATCATGTAGATGTGTTAATCATGGAAGCAACGAACGGCGCTACTGAACAGACGCCGTCACGACGTGAAGAGCGGGTGCGATTGGCGCGCTTCATCAACACAATCACCGAGCGCAATGGGTCGGTGTTAATCCCATGCTTTGCCCTTGGTAAGATGCAGGAGATGGTTGTGATGCTTTCGTCGATGATGCAACGCGGTGAGATTCCACATCTACCGCTGCACACTGGCGGCATGGGTACTCGCATCAGTAAGGTGTATGATGCTTACTGCTACAGCGATCCAATGATGCGTCCAGGACTCGAGATATCCGATACGCCACAGGAGTCTATCATCCGTGATGAGATTCACCGAGGACCGTATCTGAAGACACCATCGTTGGTGCTTGCCTCATCGGGTATGCTCAACACGGGAACACTCTCGTACAACCTCGCACAGCTGTGGATGGCACGCCCGAATTTTGGTATCGCCTTTATCGGCTATCAACACCCAACAACACCCGGTCACGCCTTGTCAGTGTCGCCGAAGAAGCAACCGTTCGACCTCGCAGGACGTAGAGTAACACGCACCTGCGAAGTCGAGCGATTTCGATTTAGCGCTCATGTATCGCGTGAATCACTGATTGAACTGGTCACGGACGTACGTCCATCAACGCTCGTTCTGATGCACGGTGAACCAGAATCCTGCGACTCACTCGCACTCGATCTTCGTGAGCGACTCCCTGGTATGCGCATCTGCATTCCTCGGAAGGGTGTTTCCTACACGCTTTCGGCAGGCTAGCGTTGTATTACAACTGGCTGCGAACGTGTAGCACCATTGGCATACCTGACCATGAGGAAGTACATGCCGGGCTGAAGAGAAGCAACGTTCACCTCCATGCGAGTTGCGTTGTTCGGACATGTCCATGTGCCCAGTGATGCGCCGATGAGTGTTGTTATCACAAGTTGTTGCGCTTCGGTCTGACCCCATTCAACACGTAGGACGTCTGTTGCCGGAAGCGGAAACACGCGCAATGGAATCTCCTGTGTGTTCTCTGCCACATCACTCACGCGTTGGCGTTGGGCTTCGATAGCAACATAGCTTTCGCTGAAGTGTCGCACGGTTGGACGTGATGCAGATGCTACAACGAAACGATACTGCAATCCAGCTGCAAGCGTGTCCGGAATTACCCAATCGTACGACGCGCGAGCACTTGAGAATGCGCTGTGAATGGGAATAACCATTCGACGTTCGCCATCCCATAGCGAGAGTGTGACTGGAGATGAAACGATCGAGCTATCCCATGTGATCAATACGCGGTCACCCTGACGAAGTGCCGTCTCGCGTGAACCACCTGATGGTGTAACATGCGCACGGAGTGGAATACTGATGAGCAACAGCGTCAATGCAATGATGATAAACTTCATGAGTTGTCTCCTAGGGGTATGTGGTGATAGAGTGAGGTATCAGCGGAGCACGGCTTTCGACACATACCACTGTCCGCGGAGGTGGTAGCGGATGTTCTCATGGTCGACAACGATGCGCGGGGCTTGTGCTGTGCGCATTCCCCAGTACGATCCAATATCCTCGAGGAAGGTACCCTCGCCCAGGAAATCATCTTGTTCATCTGGTGGTAGCAGCACAGCGATCAAATCAGCGCCCGCCTTGATGAGTTCGGGTAGTGATTTGTCCCATTCGAGATCCCCACTACCAGCAGCACCAGCATAGGCATCAACACCACGCTTGACGATGTCGATGACGTCGTCCATACGATTGACCAAGCAATCGTCCTCGTCTTTGCAATCTTCATCCCAGGTTGTCATCATCCACCATGCTTTATCGAGTCCGTCCATCCACATCGTCTGCTGCCACATCGTACGGTCGCCATATCCCAGCGAGTGATCATCATCGGTGTATGCGATTGTGCATTCGCCTTTCTTGCCTTGCTGTTCATCACACACTGGTAGACGCGTGAACGCGGTTGATGTATGATGTGCTCCATCAACTGCGAGGTTGCCGCCATAGATGGAATTGTAGATCTCACCTTTCAACACAAGCGGCCAGAAGTCCCAGTCACCGTCATACTCGATGTCTGCTCGTTGCAGACGCAGACCGAATCCCGGAATCTCCATCTGTTGCGCAGTGAATGTGAATGGAGCAACGAGTGGCTCCTGATAGATTGATTTGATCGTAGGACCACATGTGATGTCGACGATACCGAAGTGTAGCGCTTGACGCACAGGTCGTGTATCGAGGTCGCAGATGAAGAACTCTACTATATCCGGACTCTGACCAGTGGTTGGGAGAAAGTTAGTGTTACCTCGATCACCGGTGGTCACGGAGAAATCGAGACCCTCTTCTTGTGGATTTGTGATGAGATAGTTGCCCCATGAGGATGCTGACATGCCCCCTGCGAGAATTGATGGCACGTCATATGGGAGTGTATACTTGACCTTTATCGTGGTTCCCTTGCGAGGCACATACTCGAGTTGACGTCCACCACGCGGCTCGTCAGCCTGTCGTTCGTAATAGGTGAGTGGATCGAACCACCGCTCTTCAAAGCGCGACTTCGTTCGGTCGAATCCCTGCACAGTGCGAATGCGCATACTCATGGATGCAACTGCAAAGAGGCGGCGGAAAGCGGCTTGCACACGCACTTCACGATTCCCCGTTGGTCGACCATCACATGCAGTTCCGTCGAACTGCGCGATGTCCTTGTCGACAACCAATGTGAACACGCCTCCGGAAACCGACTGCTCAACAGTGGCCGGAATCGCATAGCCATTGCGCACGCTCCACCAACGCCACTCATCACCACGCTGTGTAGCTGACCTTACGGTAAGTCGCACCTGATCACCACATCGCAGCGTGTATCGCTCGAAGAGATCCTGTGCGCTTGTACAGGTCACCTTCCCGAGTGGCATCCATTGTTCGCCACCTCGAACAATCATGCGCTTGGCCACATCAATCTGCGTCTCTGGATGGGACTGTCGATCGGGTAGGATACTGAGTGGATCTTCGGTTCCGAGCACAACACGTTCCACACGGAGATCGATCGGCGTTCGGCGTGCGAAGAAGGTGATGGTGTTCTCAGGATCAAGGAGCGCGGCTGTATGACAATACTCTTGGACGGGTGTGGCGAATCTTACAGGTGGTCCCATTGATGGATCGTGATAGCCAGTGATCTGCCAGCATCTCTGGGCACTCACACAAACGGTGCGGGTTCCAGGTATGATGTCTTCAAACTCATTAGCCGTGGTGAACTGTACAGCATCCTCTACACGAAACAACGGGTCGGGATCATCATCGGCGATGCGCGCCACCAGACGATACTTCTCTGTTCGGTACGGCGAGAGCGGAACAAACTTTGGGTTTACTCGCGGACCCGCAGCTGCTCCCCCTTGCGCCTGTCCGCCGCCATTCATGCCCACCGTTGCTGACGGTTGAATTGTCAATGATGCTGCTGTCGACCCAACACTTCCTTGTGGAGCTTGTTGCCAGTTTGCGAACGCGTTGTTCGCGGCTGCAATCGCACATAGTGTGATCGGAGCGCGAGATGTAGCGACGCGCAATGTCGATAGCTGAGTGATGGACGCGAGTTGTTCACCATTGCTCGCATACATATCGACATGTCCCGAGCTGTCAACATCGACAGTGATATCAACACTGTCAACACGTTCAATCAATGCGGTGATGTTGTGCTGTGGCGGCGCATTGTTACATGACACGTGAATGCGTTTGATGAGATCGGAACGGCTACCATCATCATCGAACCCAGGGATACTCCATCGAACGAAGCGCCACGGCGTGGGAAGATTCGATGGAGCACGCAGGATGTGATCAGTTCCTGTTCGTACAACTACGGTCGTGGTATCGAATGATGCAACGACTTCTTGCGGCACCAGTTGTCCATCGACGGATGCAATGGTTGTCTTCATCGTAACAGCACCACGAACAACCGTCTGCCGAACGTAGGTCGATCGTTGATCGCCTGTTATCAACTCCATTTTGCATCGCAGGCGCAACGGACGTCCACTCGGCCATGATGATTGCGGTAGAATCGTTGCTGACATTCGATCGTGTGTAGGAATCACCGATGAGGGTAATCGTTGCCACGTTCCATTCGAAGCGAGCTCGTCAACCTCGATGATCGTATATGCAGTTGCAGGCGAGGGAAGTGGATCGCTCCATTTAATGTGTAGTGGTTGACTGCATGTGACAACACGATGTGAGTCGAGCGTGCTGCTACGAACAGTCGGAACAGGACGCACAGTCGTAAATGTGTATTCGAGCGGTGCACACAACATTCCTCCGGCGTTAGGAGAGAGTGCTATACCTGAGACAACGCAACGGTATGTCGTTCGTGGAATGAGCCGTGCAGGTTTCCACCGAATGGTGCGCTCATTCTCGATTGTTGTTGTTCCATGGATAGCATGACGGTACCATACATCACGCGACGTTGCCTGTGCGATATCGTCGCGCAGCACAAGAACGGTGGGTTGTAATGGACGCCATCCATTGGGTGCGGCGTTCGGGAAGAACGTTGTCACTGTCGTTGGTTCAACAGTCGCAGGAGCGCGAACGATCACCGATGACGTAACATCAACCGCATCTTGTCCAGGAATCGGAAAGATCGGTTGGAGAAATGGTTGAGGTTGTGCTTGTGCGAACAGCACACCACAGAAGACCATTGCAAGAATGGCAATACAAGCATGCACCCGCCGAGTACTCGGCGCCCTAACCATAGCGACCTCCATGAGAAGATGAACAAATGCTCCAGCGTGTGGAGCTGCATGTTCACCTCGTGGTCGCTACCTCGTGCAACGTGACGAGATTACTGGAGTTCGATCTGGAACACCTTCGGCCAGTTCTTACCTGTCACGTAGATGGCCTTCGTCGTTGAATCGTAGGCTATGCCGTTGAACACGTCCATGTTTGGCGTACGCTCCGCATCGGAGATGATTCCTGTGCAATCGATGACGCCCACCACATTCCCATTGGTAGGATTGATGCGAAGGATTTGCATCGTTCGCCAAATATTCGCCCAGATCTCGCCCTCAACCCATTCTAGTTCGTTGAGTTGTCCGACACCTGAGCCCTGCATTGTTACGGGAATGCTTCGGACGATCGAAAATGTTTGTGGGTTGATAACTGTGAGAACATTTGATCCATTACTGGTGATCAGATTCGTCCCGTCATCGGTGATTCCCCAACCTTCACCCGCATACCGAAACTCGCGAATGCGGCGCAGCGACACAGGATCGAACACAAACCCGCGTTGATTCAGCCAAGTGAGCATATACGCGGTATCGTTCAACACCGTTATGCCTTCTCCGAAGTAGAGTGCTTCCAGTGGCTCGCGTTTGAGGACTGCTCCCGTGCGCATGTTCACGCGGCGGACGGTGGACTGTCCGTTCTGACCCGTCGATTCGAGAAACTCGCCATTATACACCTCGAGACCCTGTGTAAAGGCTGTTGAATCGTGTGGAATCGTCGCTACAACGCGAAAGGTATACGTCCGTATACTCTGCTCAGTTGTTGGTGTTGACGAGGGGGCTTCCTGTTGCCGAACATTCTGTGTTTCCTGGCAGGACAAAAGAATGGCACAGAGAATGATTGCGAGTATGTGGTGTTTCATGGCGATCCGTCGTGAAGCGAGAACGAATCTACTGGTATTTTCGCCTTCACGTATGACGTTCCGTCTGTTTGGCCTTCCTCAATCCCACCAAGTTCTTGCAGCAATCGCTTGCTGCATCGCCATTGCGTCGTGCTCAAATCCTGAGCTGACGCCCGAGCAACAGGAGCACGTACGCCGAGACTCCGTTCAACGCGTCCAACAGGCCGTGCGTGCAGCTCGGGCAGACTCGTTGTCGAAGCGCTTTCCGAAGATCACCTATTACCGATTGCCAATCACCACGTCGGAGACACTCGACAGTGTCCGCCGGACGTTTGCAAGGACGCCAGAGACATGGAAGTACTACCGTGTTCTCACGCTGCTAAACCGGAAAGACATACAGTATGTACGGATGGGGGATACGCTTGTGCTTCCCGATACGGTCATGGATGACCTCCGCGCGTATT
>JAURNF010000140.1 GCA_030830285.1 Candidatus Kapaibacterium sp. | reverse complement strand
TTGCTTTCAAGAATCCAGCTCGCTTCACCCTTGAGGATGCCGCGTTGCTTTGCACGTTCACCGATCTCCATATACATCGCGGCATCGATGCCGAGGTTGCGAAACTCGGGCAGCACGCCAAGGACGATAATCCGACAGAGATCAATCGTTGAACGCTTTGTGAGCAAGTGATAGAGTCCAGTGAGGAGTCCACCACTCTTGTTGTGCTTAAAGCACTGATTCACATCTGGCAGTGCGAGACAGAAGCCAGCGATCTTACCCTTGCATTCCACGATGAACACGAGGTTCGGATCGGCAATCTGCTTGAGGTCCGCAGCGAGGAAGTCGAACTCTTCATCTGTGAACTTCACGAAGCCCCAGTTCTTCTCCCAGCCTTCATTGTAGATGTACTTCAACGTCTCAACGTCGCGCTTGAATGCAGCTTTGTTCTTGAAGTCAAGCGAGCGGAAGACCAGCTCGTTGCGCTGCACGACAACGTTGAAGAGACGCATCATCTTTTCCGATGCGTAGTTCTCGTTGCGCAACAGATACGCATACAGGTCTTGCGACTTCGCATAGCCTGCACCTTCAATCAACGCTGCGTAGTAGGGCGGATTGTAGGTCATGAGAATGACTGGCGTTCCATCGAATCCATCAACGAGAAGTCCGCACTCATCATTCATCGATGGGTTGACTGGACCGCGGCACACGTCTTTGCCACGCTCGCGAAGCCAGGCTTCGGCAGCACGCAAAAGCTCGTTTGCAACTGACTGATCGTTGATGCACTCGAAGAATCCAAAGAAGCCCGCATTGTCGTTGTGTTCAACGTTGTGGTTTTCGTTGGTAATCGCTGCGATGCGACCAACAACTTCACCGTTACGTTCTGCGAGGAAGAGCTGAATGCGCGAGTGCTTATAGAACGGATTCTTCTCCGTGTTGAGCAACTTCTTGCGATCCATCATCAGGGGCGGCGCCCAATACGGGTCGTTCTTATAGAACAACCACTGTGCCTTAATGAACGAGGTAGTTTCGTTCTTTTCGAGGGCGCGCACGGTACAGCTCATGTGCAAAGATACCAAGGTTCCGCTGTCGTATCTTCCATCATTCCGTTGAACATCTACGTTGGGGTTTTCATGGCTCGCACGATTCTCGTTATTGCCATCCTATTGCCACTTCTGTCAGTTGCTGGGTTTGCAGGGGACAACCCACAGGTTGATCGATTCCGGGCGACTGCCGAGCGCATGCATGCATGGACGACGGCGGATAAGGGTCTGTACCCGATGCTGGCCGACTTTACCGATCACTATCCGAAGCGCTTATCGGGTTCGGAGTTCCTTGAAAGAGGGCTCGACTGGATTATCGCCAAGATGAAGTCGGAGGGTTGGGATGTGAAGACGCAAGACGTCATGGTGCCCCATTGGGAGCGCGGCGCTGAGTCGCTCATGCTCAAGGGCCCATACACGCGCTCAATGCCATTCTGTGCGCTTGGAGGAAGCATTGGCACCGGCGGAGAGCCGATGCGTGCAAAGGTGCTCGTCGTGAGCTCGTTTGCCGACCTAGCACAACGTGCTGCTGATGCCAAGGGTCGGATCGTTGTCTACAACGTGCCGTTTACCACCTATGGCGAAACAGTGCGCTACCGTTCTGCAGGGGCTACAGAAGCAGCTCGATATGGTGCGGTAGCCTCCTTGGTGCGATCGGTTGGACCGTATGGAATTCAGACGCCACACACAGGGGGCATGGGATATCAGGATTCAGTGGCGAAGATCCCGGCTGGTGCGATTACGATCGAGGATGCCTTGCTCCTGCAACGATTTCAGGACCGCGGGGAAACCGTCGAGCTGGAACTCTCGATGTCAGCACGCTGGCTCCCCGACGCCAAGTCGCACAACGTTATCATCGAAATCAAGGGATCGGAGCTTCCAAATGACGTTGTGGTGATGGGCGGACATATCGATTCGTGGGACTTAGGCACGGGCGCTATGGATGATGCAGGCGGTTGCTTTGTGGCATGGCGTGCACTCACCATGATGCGTCAGCTTGGCCTACGTCCAAAGCGGACGATTCGGGTATGCTTCTGGACGAACGAAGAGAACGGACTCCGTGGCGGTAATGCGTATGCAGAACAGACAAAGAACGAGCGCCACGTGCTGGCAATTGAGAGCGATGCAGGCACGTTTGCACCAACTGGGTTCAATTGCAGCGACACTGGTGAGTATCGACAGTATATGGAGCAGGCTGCTGAACTTCTCAATCCGATTCACGCCAACCGCGTTGAAACCGGTGGCGGTGGCGCAGACATTGGTCCACTCAAGAAGTATGGTGCAGTACTGATAGGATTAGAGGTGCAAGGCGATCGCTACTTCTGGTATCACCATACCGAGGGCGACACCATTGACAAGCTCAAAGAACACGAGGTTAACGACTGCGTGTATGCGATGGCAATCATTGCGTGGGCTGGCGCGAATAAGTAGCGTCGACCACCGACAGTATCACGTGCCAGACGTCATCTGCTGCACGATCCCACGAGAATGCGTTTGCACGCTCATGGCCGGCAGCAATCAGTTGCGCTCGAAACGCAGCATCGGCAGTTACACGATGCATCGCACTGCACATCTCATCGATCGATGTTGGGTTGCAGAGTACGGCAGCATCAGCGACGATCTCGGGTAAGCAACTGGCTGTTGAGGTAACCACCGGAACGCCTGC
>JAURNF010000139.1 GCA_030830285.1 Candidatus Kapaibacterium sp. | reverse complement strand
TCTCCATTGCATGGATGATGCCAATGGCGATGGGAAGGTCAAAGGCGCTTCCCTCTTTACGCACGTCGGCTGGAGCAAGGTTGACTGTGATGCGCCGTGGTTCCCATCCGTATCCGGCTTGATGCAGCGCAGCAGTAACACGCTCCTTAGACTCACGTACGGCATTGTCGGGAAGTCCGACAATCTGAAACGAGGGCAGCCCCGTCTCGACAGTGACTTCTATTTCGACGCCGAACGCGCCAATCCCAAGAACCGATGCCGAATGCGTCTTCGCATACATGAACCCTCGCTCCAATAGTGTTCTTGCTAGCGAGTATCGTGCGCACGTGAACGTGACACCGTAGCTTTGCACTATGGCGCAGGTGAAGAAACCGAAGTGGTATGTGGTGTGGACCGGACACGTGCCCGGCGTGTACACATCGTGGGACGTTGCACAACGTCAGATATCTGGCTTTCCAAAAGCTCAGTACAAGTCATACGAGTCGCAAGCAGCAGCCGAACGCGCGTTTGCCGAGGGTCCTATTGATCTTGTGGTCGCCACATCACGATCATCCACGCCACGCGCACCAAAGCCGACACATGACCGTAGTGGCGTGGTACTACCAAGCATCTCAGTTGATGCTGCGTGCAACATGACGACCGGCGTCATGGAGTACCGAGGGGTCGACACAGAGACTGAGGCGGAGTTCTTCCGCATGGGACCATATGAGGATTCGTCAAACAACATGGGTGAGTTCCTCGCCATCGTCCACGCTCTTGCGCATTGCAAGAAGCACAACATTACACTTCCAATCTACTCTGACTCGCGCACGGCTATTGCCTGGGTGCGCAATCGACACGCAAAAACAACACTCGAGCGCACGGCCAAGAATGCCCGTGTGTTTGAGCTCATTCAGCGTGCAGAGGATTGGCTGTGTACGAACACGTATGTGAATCACATTCTCAAATGGGAAACTGAGTTGTGGGGTGAAAACCCTGCAGACTTCGGAAGGAAGTAATCATGACAATCGACATTGTGCGCATGGAACACGCGGCGGATCTACCGTTGCCAGCATATGCGACGAATGGATCAGCAGGTATGGACGTTCATGCTGCAGTGGAAGCACCAGTTGTGCTTGCTGCAGGTGGGATCGTACTTGTGCCAAGCGGACTCTGTGTTGCAATCCCACAAGGCTTCGAGATCCAAGTCCGCTCACGAAGCGGTCTCGCCGCTAAGCATGGCGTGTTTGCACTCAATGCGCCGGGTACCATCGACAGCGACTATCGTGGAGAGATCAAGGTGATTCTTGCGAACTTCTCCAACGAAGATGTCATTATCGAGCGTGGCATGCGTATCGCGCAGCTTGTGGTAGCACGTCATGAGCATTGCACATGGAACGTTGTGTCGGAGCTCAGCGAAACGCAGCGCGGTGAAGGCGGATTTGGTAGCACAGGAGTACACCCATGAACATCGCACTTGGTTCGGATCATGCAGGCTTCGCGTATAAGGAAGCGCTGAAGGAAATGCTCGTCGCTGATGGACACGCGGTGATTGACGTAGGCACGACTTCGTTAGAGTCGGTCGACTATCCGGATTATGGGACAGCTGCCGCACACCTAGTTCGTGATGGACAAGCTGATGCTGGTGTGCTTGTGTGCGGATCCGGAATTGGCATCTCTATCGCGGCAAACAAAGTGCGATCGATTCGTGCTGCTAACTGCACCAGCGTTGAAATGGCAAAGCTTGCTCGTATGCACAACAATGCAAACATGGTAGCTGTTGGTGAGCGTCTCGTGTCGATTGACCTCGCAAAGGATATCGTGCGCGCATTCCTCTCGACCGACTTCGAGGGTGGACGTCATGAACGTCGCGTCGAGAAGATCGATTCCCTCGGAGACGTCCAATGAGTGCGTTTGCTCTTGTTGTCTCGGCACATCCCGACGACGCTGAACTCGCCTGTGGCGGCACTATTCGTACACTTACGAATCAAGGACACGAGGTGGTTCTCCTTGATTGCACACGTGGTGAGTTAGGTACGCGTGGAACTCCTGAACTTCGAACGCAAGAAGCGCAGCGTGCTGCGGATATCCTCGGCGTTCGACATCGTGAATGTCTTGGAATGCCTGATGGGGCTGTTGAACACACGCAAGCGAATATCCTCGCCGTTGTGGCAGCTATCCGTGCTTGGCGTCCGCACATCCTGCTCATTCCACCACCTGTAGAACGTCACCCCGACCATGTGGCTGTTCACCGGCTTTGTACGGCGGCTACATTCCTCGCAGGACTTACCAAGGTTGTGACGCATCGTGATGGAGTTGAACAACTCCCGTTTAGACCTACACGCACATTGTGTTTCCAGCAGCAGTACGACTTTCCTCGTCTGCCAGATCTGTATGTCGACATCTCATCGACATTTCAGGCTAAGATGGATTCGATCCTTGCCTATACGTCGCAGTTTCATTCACCCGGTGCACACGCCTCTGATGAACCCGAGACGTTCATCTCACGTCCAGCATTCATTACAGAACTTGAAGCGCGAGCACGGTATTACGGCAGCAGAATTGGTGCTGACTACGCAGAGGGATTCCTCGCTGTTGAACCGCTCGCGGTTGCATCGTTGGCTGATCTTCGCTGATCAGTTCGCGGTTCCTAATCGACGGCGTAATGCCTCGAGATGCTCACGTTTTACACGTGCTACGTCTTCAGCTGTGATTGTTACCGATCGCTTAGCGATAGAACGCATCACGTATGCCGTTACCTCGGCAACATCCGCATCGTTGTATGGCGCTGGCGGCATACCCTTGCGCACACCTTGGTCGTTCGGACGCAATGCGCCCGATGCTCCAAATGCAATCGTTGAAATCACTGTATCGACATCCATGGACACGAGCAAATGCTCACGAATCGGATATCGGCCTTCTCCACCTTCTCCATTCGTACCATGGCATCGAAAGCAGTACTCTCGGTACACCGCAGCACCGCGACCATTAGGGGGTTCCGGCACTGCATCGCCGGATACGGACCACACTACTGCCGCGATCGCTACTAGACCAAGGAACAGTGCAGTGTTCCGAATCATGTTGACCTCGTATTGATCACCGCAAATTCGGCAATTTCCCCGTATGGCACGACTCGACCCATCAACCTACCACATCCCAGTGATGCTCCGCGAATGTCTCGACGCTATGCTTCTGCATCGCTCAGGGCTCATCGTAGATGGAACATTGGGAGGGGGCGGGCATACCGCTGCAATCCTTTCAGAGGCTCCCTCAGATAGTACGCTGATGAGTTTTGATGCCGATGAAATGGCCATTGAGCATTGCAAACAGCGCTTTGCAGACGAGCTTAGTAAGGGGCTACAGTCGCGACTACGGCTTGTGCATGCGAACTTCGACACGATGGCCGATGTGATTCGCGAGAGCGGTCTGCCACTGCAATCCGTGTTGCTCGATCTTGGTGTTTCGTCCTATCAATTCGACCATCATGAGCGAGGGTTCTCCTTCCGCATGATGGCTCCGCTTGATATGCGTTTCACTCCAGAGGGTGAAACCGCTGCGGATATTCTGAATCGTCGCACCGAACCCGAACTCGCTGCAATCTTTCGTGAGTACGGCGATGAACCCCAAGCATGGCGACTCGCCAAGGCAGTTGCGCAGCGCCGAGGCTTGGCAAAGCTTTCCACTACAGGTGATCTGCGCGACGTGGTGATTCAACACATCCCTCCGCAACACCAACCGAAGACACTTGCGCGTCTGTTTCAGGCCCTCCGTATCGCCGTGAACGACGAGTTGGGTCGACTTGAGCGCACATTAACGTCGATTATCCCGCTTCTACAGCCAGGTGGACGGATTGTTGTGATGAGCTATCACAGTGGCGAAGATCGGGTGGTGAAGAATGTCTTTAAGGCGCATACCGATCAGCTCATCATCGTAACGAAGAAGGCCATCGAGGCACAGACCGACGAACTCGCGATCAATCCACGAGCACGAAGTGCACGTCTGCGCGTGGCAGAGCGGCGCGCATAACCTATGTTTGTACTGCAGCATACGGGGTGACACACATGACGAACGCCGCTTCGTTTACATACGAGGATCTGCAGCGTATTGCAGGAAGCGCGGCCGCACATCTTCCACAGACAATTGTCGTTGCAGGTATCAGTACTGATACCCGAACGCTCGTGTCTGGAAATGCATTCATCGCATTGCGTGGAGAACGTCTCGACGGACATCACCACGTGGGGATGGCTGTAGAGCGTGGCGCAGCGCTTGTGGTGGTAGATACAGACTTCGACGTTGATGCATTCGTACGGTCAGTATCGACTGCTCCGCCGTTCCTTGTGGTTGACTCCACCCTTCAATGTCTCGGCTCGTTTGCCTGGCATCACCGCCGTCGCTTCCAGATACCTGTGATTGCTATTGCAGGTGCGGCTGGTAAGACATCGACCAAGGATCTCACAGCACACGTCCTCTCAGAAACGCTTCGAGTTCTTAAGACAGAAGCCAACTACAACAATCAGATCGGGACACCCCTCACACTGCTGCAGCTCACGCATGAGCACGAGGCTGCAGTTATCGAAATCGGGACGAATGAGCCCGGCGAGATAGAGATCCTCTGCGCTATGGTGCAGCCGACGATTGGTCTGATCACAAACATTGGCAAAGAACACCTCGAGAAGCTCATCGACCTCGATGGTGTAGAACGAGAAGAAACTGCGCTGTTTGACTGGTTGCGTGATCACAACGGTCTAGCACTGGTGAACGCTGATGATGATAGACTTGCCAAGTACGCCACAACGTTTGTCCGGTGTATCACCTTCGGCATCGATTCAGGTGCCGACATACATCCGCACATATCGTTTGATAGCGAGGCGCATCCCGCGATTCATCTTGTGCACGGAACATTTACCCTGCGAGCGCAGATGCAGGCTGTTGGTTTGGCGGCAGCGTACAATGCCACGTGCGCGCTCGCCGTTGCGTGGGCGTTGCAATTGCATGCAGCCGATGTGCAGCGTGCGCTCGCGTCGTATCAGCCCGCAATCGGTCACGGCTATGCACGTATGGTTGTTGAACAGCACGGTGCAATGACGGTGCTCAACGATTGTTATAATGCAAATCCTGAATCGATGGTGATGGCGCTTCGGACACTGCAGCATTACCCTGCGCAAAAGCGTATCGCTGTTCTTGGTGATATGCGTGAGCTCGGCAGCGCTTCACGTGAAGAACATATTCACATTCTCACGGAAGCCTCATCACGTTGCGATCTTGTGATTGCACTTGGTGATGAGTTTCGTGAAGCGGCGCAATCTTTTGATCTCCCACATGTGATACTCCATCAAACACACCGCGGCTGCGCGGAAGACCTTGAACAGTACAATCACGACGGAGTGGTTGTTTTGGTCAAGGGCTCACGTGGTATGCAAATGGAGCGCATCCTTTCGGAACTTCTGCACTAAACGTCTATGCTCTATCAGCTCACTCTGTGGTTAAGGTCGTTCGCCGACATCTCAGGCATCAACCTGTTTGGCTATGTCACGTTTCGTGCAGCAGCGGCGGCTATCTCAGCTCTGTTGATTGCAATCTTCGTTGGACCTAGCATTATACGCGCGCTGAAGCGGTTGCAGATTGGCGAGCAGGCTAAACAAGAACTTCAAGCTGTTGGTGGACACTCGTTGAAGGCTGGTACACCTACAATGGGTGGGTTGATTGTTCTTGCCGCCATCTTGATCCCGACGTTGCTTTGGGCCAACGTGCTCAACATGTATGTTGTTATGGCAGTATTCACAACGGCGTCTCTGGGTGCAGTGGGATTCCTCGATGACTACCTGAAGGTGATCAAAAAGCTGCCAAAGGGTCTGATCGGACGATATAAGATCGTCGGACAAGTCACTGTAGGACTCGTCGTTGGTAGTGCGTTGTATTTCGTTCCAGAGTGGTTTTCTGGAACCCTACCCTCGGTTTCGACGCTCACGACGATACCATTCGAAAAGATGTCGAACTTCGACTTTGGTCTGCTCTACATACCAGTCGTCATCTTCATCATCACCGCTACGTCAAATGCTGTGAATCTCACAGACGGACTCGACGGACTCTGCATCGGAACCGTGGGTGTGAGTGCCCTCACGTTGGCTGTAATTGCCTACTTCAGCGGCAACGCATTCTTCGCTGACTATCTCAACATCATGCATCTGCAGGGTACCGAGGAGCTTACAATCTTCTGTGCAGCGATCGTCGGAGCTGCCATGGGATTCCTGTGGTACAATGCCTATCCTGCGCAAGTGTTCATGGGTGATACTGGATCGCTCGCACTCGGCGGTGCCATCGGTGTGCTTTGTGTGCTCATCAAGAAGGAGTTTCTCCTTCCGATCGTTGGCGGTGTGTTCTTCGCAGAAACCGTGAGTGTTATTCTGCAGGTCACGTATTTCAAGATCACAAAGAAGCGGTTTGGGGAAGGACGTCGCATCTTCAAGATGGCGCCACTCCACCACCACTTTGAGAAGAGTGGATGGCACGAAGCCAAGATTGTCACAAGGTTCTACATCATCGCCATCATGTTGGCGATCGTGACGATGGCATCATTCAAGGTGCGCTAGCCCTTACGGGGTATATCGTAGCGACATCGTCACCATGAAATTGCGTGGTAGCCCGGGCTCAATGAACGGCGTGCCTCCGCGCGTTACATCAGGATTGATCCATGCCGATGCCATGTACGAAGCATTCAGCAAGTTGTCTGCCCGACCCATCACATTCAGTGCTAGGTGATCCTGAATGATTCCGAGTCTGATCCCAGCTGCTGCCGATAGCACGGTCCAACCATCAACGGTGATTGTGTTCGCATCATCTGCGAAGTACGAGCTGATTGTGCGCGACTCCACTTCGGCGAACCAACCATCATGATTCGGTACGTCGTAGCGCAGGCGCACGGTAGCCGATGCGCGAGGAATGCCCGACTGTTCGTTCCCAGCATAGGACATGGTACGTCCCTGCAAGTTCTGAGAGATATACCCCGAGTCGATCACATACTCGATGAACTTCGTCGACATCAAGGAACCGCTTGCTGCAACCGATAAACCACCGTACAACTGCGCTGATGCACCGAGTTCCGCTCCGATTCTTCGGGAGGCGCCAACAGTTGTGAAGAACGCACCAGAGTTATACGGCGCAATGTCATTCGCGATATCGATCATATACACGGCGGCATCAAACGTAAGCGTCTGTGCAGCGCTGCCCTTGATACCAATCTCGTACGTTGTGCTGATGATGGGGTCAAGTAGTGGATTAATTGCACGGGTCGGAGAAGTTGCTCCAATGAATGCCGGCGGGTCGGTCTCGTTGCCAGCAGGCACCTCAATGCCCCCTCCGATGCTGCCATAGATACTCATGGCTTCGTCGATTCGATAGTTCACCGCAAGCTTTGGTATCGCGCGCGAAAACACAACCGACGTGTCTGCGAGCGGATTGATGAAGTCTTGGTTTGTGTAGGTAACGGCATCGTAGCGCAGACCGGCGACAATGCTTAGTTCACCAAACATAAGTTCGTCCTGGAGGAACACGCCCGCATTGCTCGCCCCTTCACGCTTATTCTGACGAAGCGTTGTGCCTCGTCCTTGTGTTGTGGGGTCGAGGTTGTAGAACAGGACTGCGCCATCCTGCAATTGGAAGTCGGCTCCAGCAAGCACCTTGTTCATAACCTCGGTACCTAACTGCTGCGAAGTGTGTGCGACGACGTTCCCACCAATGTGATAGCGATTAAAATCACGCCACGTGTTTCTCTCTGAGCGGGCTAGCGTCTTCGTTTGCACAAATGCCATTGCAGACATGCCTGTTGTTGAAGAGAACTCGTGATCCATGGTCGTGCCGATACGAACGAGGGAGTTATCACGACGTTCGTTGCGCTGGACATAGCTTGGACTATAGATAAGCGTATCGCCCTGCGCTTGTGTTGGATCTGAAAGAAACTGTGAAACCGTGAGCGGACCTGGTATCTCGAATTGGTTCTGAGCTGCGGTGATAAACAGACGAACGTTCGTACTTGGTGATGGACGTGTTACGATACCGATAGTACCGAGCAATTGCGATCCCTGCGATTGTTGGCGCCAGCCATCGAATGATGTATTCGCAACCGATGCGTAGATCTGTCCGCTACCAAGTGGTGAATTCGCAAGAAGAGTTTGTCGTAGAAGACCATAGCTGCCAATCGAGCTACCAATATCCACGAATGCAGAGCGCTCCGTAGGAACCGTTGAAACCGAAACAATTCCACCTGAAGCATTTCCCCATAGAGTTGAGGCATTTGAGCGAATCACCTCGATGGATGATGCATGCACGGTATTGATCAGATCGAATGACGTGCGACCATCGGGTTCGGTCTCGGGGATGCCATCTGTATAAACACGAATGCCACGTGATGTACCAGCGTTGGAACGTTGTCCGGCGCCACGTGCACCGAAGCCACGAATTTGGATGCGGGTGTCGATACCACCAGAACGTGATTGACCAATCACACCTGGCACTAATGCAAGAGCACCGTCGATTCCATAGCCACGCTGCGTTTGCAATACCATTGGACGCACCACTGTTATCGCTAGTGGGACCTCTAGGAGATCTTCTTCATTCCGCACAGCTGTTACTTCGACCTCACGCGATTGATACGTCCTCACACGTGTAGTGTCGGACAAACGTCGTTGTGCTGTGTCCGCCGCTTGCTTCATCGTTGCTGCTGATACCGATGCAGTGATCATCAGTGCACCGATGGTCAGGACGATTCGATTCATGGTGTTTCTCAGAAATACATCACAGGGCTATGTGCGAAGGTAACATTTCGGACACCAAGAGGTTATTAGACTGACATTCACCGTTCAGATCTTCCTTGTGACGTTTCAGTTCCGAACATTCCTCCTTGTCTTAGTTCTCGGCGCATCCTGTGCGCTGTCGCAAACCCCATTCCGTAATCTGACGTTCACCACGCTCCGTAATCCTGCACCTGGATACTATTTCGTTGAGCCAAATGCATCAGATTCGATCGGATTTCTTGATAATGCTGGCAAGAGCATCAGCAAGACATATGTAGGTGGACATGCGAATGTGCAGTCCTACAACAATTCTTACATAACACACCTGGCTTCGGGATCGGGTCCTGAGATATTCTTCTTGCGTCGTGATAAGTTCTTTAACGTACTCGATACAATCCGACCTACAAGCGAGTTCTTCGTAGACTTTCACGAAGGCAAGATGTGGTCCGACACTTCTTACATGGTGCTGGCATCAGAGAATCGCATCATGGATTTATCGAGTGTTGTGGCGGGGGGCAGCCCAAGCGCTACCATCGTTGGAGCAGTTATTCAGGAGAGACGATTTTCTGATGGAGCAGTCCTTTTTGAATGGAAGTCTCTCGACCACATTCCGGTGACCGAAGCAACAGATGACATCAAGTTGACGGATAACTTGATTGATTACATCCACGTTAATAGCGTGTGGAAAGACACGGATGGCAATCTTATCGTCTCGTGTCGTCACACCGATGAAGTCATCAAGATCAAGAAGTCGACAGGTGAGATTCTTTGGCGGTTAGGTGGCAGTGCTTCAAAGAGCAATCAGTTCACCTTCATCAACGATACGTTCAACAACTTCACTGGGTTTTCCCATCAGCATTCTGCGATACGCACAGCAAATGGCAACATCATGCTGTTTGACAACGGCAATCTGCGACCAGCACCGAACTATGCACGTGCTGTTGAATATGCTCTCGACACACTGGCTATGACTGCGACACGTGTATGGACCTGGCAGCCGGAACTAGGCGTAATAGCTACATCACAGGGAAGTGTGCAGGAACTCGACGGCGGCAACATTCTGATCGGATGGGGCTCGGGTTCGGACATATACATCGCTCACGAGGTTCGTCGTGACGGAACCATCGAAGCAGAAATCAAGAACGAGTCTGGCTCGGGAATGATCCCATATCGCGTCAGTAAGATGCAGATGGGCATGACGGGTATTCGTCGACGTATTGCAACCACGGGCACCCACTCCTTTTCTCAAGGCGATAGTTCGACGCATATCCAGCTTTCTCTTACACGGGCAACAGATACAACGTCAATCGTTGTTGAAAAGCACCATTACGCACCACACGCTGTCACGTTTACTGGGGAAGCAGCCTGCGGTGTAATTCCTATCCGGTGGACCATTCGTGCGCGTGAGCAGCAACAGGTTGCTGGTTCGATCATGTTCAACCTTGGAGCTATCTCACGAATTCAGTTTCCTGATCTGACGCAGATCTACCATCGCCCAATTGAGGGTCAGGGGGCATTCACACGAGTGGCGGGTGCGTACTCCGATGTGCAGAAGACGTTTACCACAAACTCATTACTAAATGGTGAGTTTCTCATCGGCTACACGGAGTGTCTCGAGCCGTCACCAATCGAACCGTTTCATCGTGCAACAGAGGTCTCGACAACTCCACGCCTAACATGGTCTGCTGCAGTCGCTGCAGCGAACTACGATGTTCAGGTGTCGACAAGCGCTGACTTTTCATCTGTTCTCTACGCGGTGACCACAGCAAACCTCGAAACAGTTCTTCCTCCTGTACAAGAGAGTACGACGTTGTTCTGGCGAGTACGCAAACATGATGTAAATGGTATAGGTCCTTGGTCAACAACGTATCGCTTCACGGTGCTGATGGGTATCCCTTCGCTGCTCTCTCCTGTATTGCAGGACGATACAGTAGCAGTGCTTCCAACGGCAGAGTTCCGATGGGTGCCTGGCATAGGTTCACCAAAGAGTCGTCTTCAGATTGTGGCTGTCATCTCTGGCACGATTGCGGTAGACACCGTTCTCGATCAGCCTGTTATTGTGCCTGGATCGAGGTTGCGCGCCAATACGTGGTACCGATGGAATGTGCGGGGCTGGTCGGATAACGTTAGTGGGCGTCCGTCGTCATCGGAAACATTTATCACTGCTGTGGCAACGCCGCGCCTCCGTGGTCCCGGCGCAAATGTTGTTGGGGTTCCTCCGATCAAGACAACGTTCGTGTGGGATTCTGTCCAGGGTGCTACAACCTATTCGGTCGTAGTGCGCAAGTCTGCCGACACGAGCCTCGTTGGCATATTTGAATCAAGCAAACCATCCGTGGACGTTCGGAATCTCCCGCCATCGACAAAGTTGTCGTGGACGTGTCGAGCAAGTAACGCATATGGTGCTGGTCCCTATGCCACACCTACATTGTTTACAACTGCCGCGTCGTCAAACTTGTCGGCACCCAAAACTCTTTCTCCAAAGGGAGGGGTTTTGGTCGATACAACGTCAGTCACGTTATCATGGTATGAGGTATCCGGTGCCACAGTGTACGACCTTCAGTACGCTACGAATGCATCCTTTACGAGTAACGTAACAACGTTGTACGACCTCTACGGTTCACAGGTGCGGATTGCCTCCCTACGCTCTGCTACACCGTACTACTGGCGCGTCCTCGGAAGAAGCAACTTCGCCACGGGTACATGGTCGGATACGGCAGCATTTATGACGAAGGCACCACCGGACAAAGGACTCGTCCCCCTTACTCCAGCGGTTGGTACCATCGATGTACCAACGCAGGGTGTTGTGAGTTATTCAACATCCTCGCTCTACACGTCGTATCGTGTGGAGCTCTCTACACAGCCAACGTTTGATCCGCTTGTATCGACATTTACAAGCACAAGTGGTGCGTGTCAGTACAACAACCTCAATCGCGAGACCACATATTTCTGGCGTGTGCGCGGATTACGTGATGGCCTTTCTCCCGACGTAGGCACGGCATCACATTTCACAACGTTGCGCAATGATGTCGTTTCAGTACCGGCAGCGCAGGAGCAGTCAACATATCGCGTGTGGCGCGATGGGTTTGTTCTGCGAGTGCGTCAACTTGACACCGATGCTAGCGGATTCGCTGTGCGTGTGTATGATATACAAGGACGTTGTTTGGGTCGAGTGGATGATGCAGAGGATGCCACAATGATCTCTCTCGAGCATATAGCGGATGCACAGTTGTTGTTTGCTGTCGTTGTACCTGAAGGTGGTGAACAGATGATGGTATCGCTGATATGGTAAGGCTTTCCTCACTGCTTCTCGCATTCGTCTTATCGGTCGCAATACATGCTCAAGATGAAATGCCGCAGTTCAATATTCAGTACAACGGCATCCCTCAGGGCGGATACTATCTCGCTGCACCAATTTCTCGTGATTCGTTTGGATTCATCGATAAATCGGGTCGGGTGGTGTTCCAGCGTTCCGTAGGTCTGCATACAAATCTTCAGGCTTACCAAGAGAAGCGTCTATCTGTCTTTACGGGGAACTTTGGATTCTTCAACTACGTGATCTTTGACAGCGCGTTAGCACCGATCGATACGCTGGTTGTTACTCAACCATTCATTACTGACTCGCACGAAGGTCAGATGTGGTCCGATTCTACCTTCATGCTATTTGGTCTTGATTATCGACCATTTGATATGTCGGCGATTGTACAGGGTGGTCAGCCTAACGCGTCGCTCATGGCTACTGTGATTCAAGAGCGGCACCTTACAACTGACAGCGTACTTTTTGAGTGGAGTGCGTTTGGTCGTATTCCAGTTACCGATGCCACGCGCGATATCGAGTTGCGTCAACGGACAATCGATTATATACACGCCAACTCGATAGCACGCGACAACGATGGCAATCTCATCGTGTCGTGTCGACATCTCGACGAGGTGATCAAGATTCGTCGGTCAGATGGATCAATTGCTTGGAGGCTTGGAGGTGTTGATTCAAAGAACAAGCAGTTCACCATTCTGAACGACAATCACGACAGTACAATAGGATTTTCGCACCAGCACTCCGTGTATTTATCGTCGCGAGGCACGTTGGTGTTGTTTGACAATGGGAATCTGAAGCCCGTTCAGAGATCGCGCGTCGTTGAGTATGCGCTCGATACTACTGCAATGACCGCTACGCGTGTGTGGTCCTACGTTCCGGAACCCCCAATCTACTGTCCATCTCAAGGCAGTGTGCGAGAGCTGCCGAACGGAAACCTCCTCATTGGATACAGTGCAACAGACGATACGCGCATCGCAGAAGAGGTAGATCGCAATGGTACGGTTATCATGCAGATGCGTCGTAGCGCGCAAGCACCTCTACGGGTGTATCGCGTATCGATGACGACGATGGGATGCACGAGCGTCGAGAAGAAGATCAATT
>JAURNF010000018.1 GCA_030830285.1 Candidatus Kapaibacterium sp. | reverse complement strand
GTTATCGAGGGAGGATAGTATAGTGTTGCACACCCCACAACATGCACCGACGCTGCTGTGAGAACTATGACTTTTGTCAGGTTAGTCGATAAGATTCGCGGTCTTGATCAGCCCCTTGACATTCTTGAGGCGGATTGATTTACCTGAAATCTCAATGAGGTTCTTCGATTTGAACTCAGACAGCGTGCGAATAACGCTCTCTTGTGCGGTGCCTACGATGCTTGCGATTTCTTCGCGTGTAAGTGGATTCTTGAGTGTTTCGCCGTCGTCAGCCACACCAAATGTCTCTTTAATCACAAGCAGTGCTTCTGCAACGCGCTCGCGAATACTCTTCTGTGCAATCTCTACAACGCGGCGCTCAGCATCTTCGACCTCGTGTGAGAGGTCCTGCATCACGCGCAGTGCGAGCTGCGTGTTCTCGCGAACCATCGATAGAATCACTTCCATCGGAACAAAGCACACACTTGATTCCTCCACGGCAATGCAGTTGAGTGTGTAAGGCTCGCCGCCAATCATACTTGCATATCCGACAAGGTCGCCCGCACCGGCCAGACGTAGAATCTGCTCCCGTCCATCAGGCGTAGGACGCGTCAACTTGACATGTCCGGAGTGGATGCAAAACACTCCGCGTGGGTAGCTGCCATAGCTGAAAATCACAGCGCCACGCCCGTACATGGAGCAGGCCTTTGATTCGGTAAGCTCGTCTGCATCGTTCACAGAAAGACCAGCGAACGTTGACGTAACGCGTGAACCACACGTTGCACAAGAAGGGCCGTATGAGTGCATGGTGATGCCCATCCCAGTAATTGAACAACACAAATCTACGATGACGAAAAAACGCTACTGATTGTCAAGCACAAAGCTGGACGACTACCATCGACAGTTATCACGTGCTAACTACGTAAATAATTCGATACAATCGAAATGTTGCGGAAACTGCTCAAGCAGTTCTGGTTTTGAGGCAAGCTCAAAATCTTCAAACACAAATCCCGGTGCGACCATTGCACTTACAAGTACGCCGTTGTTCTGGGGTTCTGCAGCAAACCATGTTCCTGCGGGAAGGACGCACACATATGTCGTGGCAGGGGGCTGGGCACCGATAACGTGTTGCGTGTACGTGCCATCTGGTGCGATGCAATGGAGGACGGCATTGCCACCGTGGTGCCAGTACCAGATCTCATCCGATGTGAGACGATGAAAGTGCGACTTCTGTCCGAGCGGCAGGTAGAACCATATTGATGTTGCTGCTGCACGATCGCCGTGTGGTGTAGCAACTTGTTGCTGCGCACGAAAGTACTCGCGATAATATCCGCCTTCGGGGTGTGCTTGCAGCTGATACTGCTCAATGATGGGATCGTGTGATGGTTCCATGTATGGGGTTTCGTTGGTGACAGATTCACGAGCGCATGAGCCGCTTTACCTTGGCCTTACAGATGTCCTTCAGCCGCTGTGGACTGGTAATGGAGACCACGTCCGACCAGCCGACGATCCACGAGACGAGCTCTGGCGAGAGCGGAGCGTGGAGCTTCATGGTTGCGCTGCCATCACGATGGTGCGTAAATGTCTGACTTGGGTGCCACATGCGCGATGTGAAGAACGCGACGGCCTCGGCATCGATTCGTAGCGTGATCGATGTAAGATCGCCGTCATACACGCCGAACCGTGCAGCGCGATACGCGCGCTCGTCGAAGACATGTAGTGGATCGTTGATGTCGCTGGCACGCTCGACGTGATCAATGCGATCGGCAGCGAGCGTGATGTACTGCGAGTACTTTGGATGCCATGCCGCAACGTAGAGACGGCCAGCATGATTAATCAGTCGACAGAAACTCACAACAAACGTCTTCGCAACCGCGGCATCGATTGAGCGATAGGTGACACGATCCCAGTGTGGATCGACGATGGCATAGATGATGCGCTCAAGCGCTTGATCGCTAATCGCAGATGTGAAATGTCCGGGCGACACATGCGCAACGAGATCGTCCTTCATGAACACGGCGCCGGGAGCAATCTTTTCGAGCTTCTTTCCAAGACGGTCAACGTCGGCCTCGATACGTGTGCCACGAAACGCCGCGAGCGAACCCTTGAGGACATGCAGCGAGAGGAGTTCGCTGGTATCAATCGCGAACGGCTTGAGAATCCGCGCATGTGACGGAATCGACCATCGAATACTGCGTCCTTCTGCTTCTTCATGCAGAGGTACGCCTGACTCGGAGATCAATCGAAGATCCCGCTGTAACTGACGTTGTGATACGGGTTTTTCTTCGTGATCGTGCAAGCGCTCGGCAATCTCGGACGTTGTGAGTGCTTGTCCGGAACTGAGCAATGAAACAATGCGCAACGCGCGGCGAATCTGATGTGACATGGAGTAAATATGGTGATATTCGCACACAAGATATGTGATCGATGTGTGGAGGGACCAATGCTACGACACTGGGGTATGCTCGTAGTCGTACTTATCGCGTGTGCATCAAGCGCCATGGCATCATCGGGTGTAGATACCTGTGGGTCATGCGTTGTGCCGTGTGCGCAGCATGGCGATGGCACGTTTTCGGTGCGACTAACGGGTGGACGTGTTGATCCGCCACATGTGTTCTCGCATGTGATCCGTGATACGGTGCGCGTGGGACGTATGCTACGTCAGGCGTATACGTTCTCGTGGTTATCCGACACAGGATGTCGCGATACGGTGATCCTCGCAGAGCATGCAGAGACCCTGGTGATGGGTCTTACACTGGGCAAGACTCCGCCGCTGTATGTTCCGATACGACCAATCGCAGAGTACGACGTCAACAACGAACCACGTGCTCCGTTGAACTTCGTTGAGCTCGCTGGTATGCTGGCATACGGCGGACGTGATACATCACAACGCGAGGTAGGATTTTCGTCGCTGTACTATGGCGTTGAAGCACTCGTTGCACCATTCGGAAACCTGCTCGGTGATCGTCTTGCGCTCGCACTCGGCGGTGGGATCTTCTTCGAGCGTGGACGTATGCGTATCCCGGTGATGGGAC
>JAURNF010000138.1 GCA_030830285.1 Candidatus Kapaibacterium sp. | reverse complement strand
GTGAATGTTCCAGCTACACCCTTATCAAGGAATGCGTCGAACTTCACACTGAACACTGGTGTGCCGTTGTTCTTGAGTGCAACTGGTGTCGCACGCTCATCCCAGAGATCGATTTCAACTGAGTTCGATGCATCTGTTGGCTTACCGTTGACTGGTGTCGCACGGATTGTCCAACCTTCTGCCTGGAATCCTGCTGTGATGAAGTCTGCAGGGTTTACACGTGGACGAACAAGCTTTGGATCCCAGCTCAAGCGAACGCGAAGCTCAGTCATACCAACGGCATCAAGTGCCTCTGGTGTTGCATTGAGTTCTACAGGGATGTTCACCGATGCACCCGGTGCAACCGAGTAGCTATCCTTGATGAGGTTCGTTGTCTCGAGGAAGAGACCATTACCTGTGAGCTTAGCAGTCTTTGTCTTAGCTGCGTTGCGGTCGTCAGAGATCACAACTTCTGCCTCGAACTGACCATTGCGCCACATGATGCCCTGAGTCTTTGCCTTCTTTGTCCACTCGTTGTTCGCATCCTTGAGGTCTGATTGACCATTGCGGAGCTTCGTTACGAAGTCAGGCATGAAGATAACTGGGACCGAAACTTCTTTACCTGGAGCAACGTCGACGTATTGATCAACGATGACAAAGCGTGAAGCATCTGCGCCTGTTGGCTGAGCGATATTGTAGCGGATTGTCTGGTTCTCTGTGTGCTTGATGCGAATAGACATGTCCTTGGTGTTGAAGACATACTGCTCTGCATCTGCATCTGTAACAGTGAACTCACCACCTTGAACGCGTGCTGTGATCTTGTACGTTGGCTCGTACGGTGCTTGACCCTTTGTACCAACGTTTGTGCTGATCACATATGGCGACTCGAAGTTGCCAGAGACCGATGGGTCAAAACGAACTTGAAGTTCTACTGGTGCTTCACCTGGCTTGATAACCCATGGGTTAGCAGGTGTTGGTGCATTGAGGATTTCAAACTTCGTAGCAGCGTCTGTGATCTTGATGTCTGTGATCACAACATTGTATGTACCCGAAGGTGTACCTGATGTTGGGTTTGACTGACCCATGAAGTGCTCGTTCGAAATTGGAATCGAAAGAACCTTCGCTGCGTCACCAACATTCATTGTGCCTGGGAAGTCGAGGTTTTCGCCCTTGACTTGTGGCTGCCATGCAGTTCCATCAAGCGCAGCGACGACATCCTTCTTTGCACCATCAGCGCCTGTCGTCGCGAAGACGATTTCAGCCTTGTACGTACGCTCTGCTGCACGGTTTGCAAGTTCTGTTGGAACGAATGCCACCGTCACATAACGTGTCTGATTCGATGCACCCTTTACGAGCTGCACTGGGAATGTTCCAACATTGCCATTATCGACGATGCGGAAGTTCGCAGCATCTGTGCCACGAATAACTGGTGCTTCATACGTTACAGGCTGATCACCGAGGTTCTCAAACGATACACGCTGTGTGTACTCATTGATGTTCTGCGATGTCTGAATAACGTCGATAACGCGCTCAATCCATGGTGTTGTGTACGCTTGGACATTCACGTCGTTACCAGAGCCCTTAAGCACTGCGATGTTGTCAACACCAGTTGCGTTCGAGTAGAACGGAACGTCTACACGGTGTGCAACTGAAACTTCACCCTTAGGGCTGTATGTCACCTTGAAGTCGTACGTGCCATTTGCAGGGATTGCAAGTGGGAAGACAGACTTGAGTGGCTTGCCATCAATTGTAACTGGGTTGAAGAACTTGCCATTGTTGCTGCCGTCAAGAAGCTTTTCATCAAAGCCTGTGACGTTCAGAACAACGCGGCTACCGTTCTGGATCGAAACAACGCGCTCGATGCCAGGTGAGCTTGCTGGTACTGTTCCCCAGTCTACGTCGCTGACATAGATCTTCGGTTCTTCACCGCGAACACGGAGTTCTACCGTCTTTTGATCATAACAGTCAAGTTCACAGATCACTGTGTCAACCACAAGTGGAGCTGTCTTGATTTGTGCTGTTACTGTGATTTCACGTGACTCCGACGGGCCGAGTGTGATCGGACCAGTTGGATTTGTGAGGAAGACTTGATCGCCACCCATCACGCGGATCTTGCGGATGTTGACTGGACGGTCTGTCTTCTCATTCTTGATCGTGAACGTCATTGACGTTGGCGTATTGAATGGAATCGTACCGAATTCGAGCTTCGATGGAGTCCAGCTGATCTTGTCTGCGATGTATGTGTACGTCTTCTCGATGTACTTGCCAGAACGTGACACAACGCGGATCGTTGCTGTCGCATCCTTTGTCTTATCAAGAACCTTGACTTCGAAGGTTACCTTCTTGTCACCACTTGTGAACTCTTCGTCAACGATGAGCTCATAGTTGTTGAGTTCTTCTGGGTAGACTGCAAAGATTGAGCCGCATGATGTGTTTTCTGGAAGGATCTTGCCTTCTGCCTTTACATCACCACAAACGAGCTCTTCCTTAACCGACAACGAGTCATCGCATGGGATGGTCATGTCGATCGAGATTGGTGTACCGTATGCACGGCCCTGCTGGAGACCATCAAGCGAACCGTAGTTCCAAGCTGCCCAGCGTACGTTAGGATCTGTTGTTTCAATGAAGTGATCACCAGCACCGATAGGTGTGCGGATGAACGCATACTCTGTACCCTTGAGGAGGCGCATTGCACCACCGAATGCAGATGTCAGCGAACGACCGTCAACTTTGATCTTGCCGATTTCAGACGACTTGAACACGATGTTGAAGAAGTTGTCCATGCCCTCTGGAGCGTGGAACACACCGTAGTCTGCCCAACGATCTACTGAAGGCACGTACTGCAACATTGGCATGCCCGACTCAACAGTTGGGTGGCCTTGTGCGTCTTCACCATTCTTACCACTCTTTCCGCCCGAAGGGAGGAACGCTGGTGGAAGAATCTTTGCGTACGACTTGCCGTACTGACCCATGAGGATCGGCTTGTCTGATTCCCAATACGTTGCAACTTCAAGAGCTGTCTCGAGACGCGTTTCACCCTTCTTGAGGATCCACTTGTTCATGAGGCCGCTACCGTCTTGACGCATCGCCTTGACAGTTGTTCCATCCTCAAGTGCAATAACGCGGATGACATCACCGCGGTCATCGTCGATACCGAACTCGACAGATGCTTGACCAACAACGCGTGTCGGTGTGTACATACAAGGAGTTGTCACGAACTTCTTGCCAGCCATTTCAAGCGGAAGCATCGCATCGTGTACGTTGCTACGGACGAAGTGCGCTTCAGCTGCGAACATACCAGTTGGAGGGAGCACGTCTGGGTAGCGCATGATCGCAACCTTTGTGTGACCCGAAACAACACCGATTGGCTTGCTTGCGCGGATCCATGTGCTTGTAAGGTCTGTTGACCATTCCTTGTTCTGGTCTTCGATGATCTTCGCCTTGATCAGGAATGTTTCACCCTTTTCAAGTGTAATCGTCTGAGTTGCACCCTTGCGCACAGTTGGTGTTTCAACTCCACCCTCAGTATCAACTGTCGGTGTGTACGAAACAACAGTGTTATCCTTGTCTGCTACCAGAAGGATCTGTGCTGGACGGTACTTGTAGCCTGAGCTATTGCCGTATCGATCCTGATAGAAGTTCATTGAGTAGTAGTTCTTGCCCCATCCCTCAACTGGAAGGTGACGAGCCATTTCACCATTACCCATCCACGCCTGGTACGTCGAAACCGAGATCGGCTTCTTCGACGTAACCATGATGCCGTAGCCCTTGCGGGTTTCCGACTCGGTATTCATGTATGCCGTAGACACTGGAATCTTGAGAACCTTGTTGGCCTCAACAGTGTATTCCTTGTCCATACGCGCAGCATCGTTAATACCGGCTGGCGTCTGAACACGGACAGTTGTCTTTGACTTCGAAGAGATGAGCAGCTGCATAGGCTGCGGCATCGGCTTCTCTGTCGGGCTGGCAATCACCTGCGGGAACGCAACAATATACTTGCGACCTTCAGTGAGGACCATTGTACCACGGCGTTCGGTCACGTCTTGTGCCGAAATCACCCCAATACCGAGGATCGTCATCATGACGACAGCGATCATCGATTTCATCGTGGTGGAAACAAGTCTCATCGGACTTTCTCCTGGCGTGTTGAAAAGTGGGTTGGATATTCAGAAGTTGGAACACAGCGTGTATTACGCACACCGGGTAGCATCGTAAAATAAGACAAATCCTGACATGTTCAAGACATATCGGAACGCCTATTAAACAGTGAGGGTTAGCCTGTTACGGATTTTGCCCCACAGTAACGAAAACACGAAAACGTGAAAAAGGTTACACACGTGGGATACACACTTTTCCACGTGAACTTCACGTGATTTGGAGTCGAGTTTTGATCCAACGATCAACGGGCCGCTCCAACGGCAGACAGACGGCCACAAGTGCAGCTCCAACCAGGACATCCACCACGTAGTGGTACCGAAGGTAAACTGTTGAGAACACTAGACTTCCGCCGATCAGCACAAAGAGCCAACGGAGTCGACTGCGGTTTCGGAACGCTAGGATGATATTGGTTATCGTTAGCATCGTGTGACCACTTGGCATACAGTCACGATTTACCCATCGCGCCGGCTCGAGAGCTCCTGGAGGTATTCCCCCACCTGCATCAACGAGGCCCCGGAGGATGTCCGTGAGCAGCAGGCCTGGCAGTTCGGTACCAATCGACTCGTACGCATGCAGTGTAAACCGAGGTCCGATGGCTGGCATTGCGAAGTAAAGGAGATACGAGATGAAGTAGCAGAAGGCCATTGCCGTACCAAACGAAGCAAGCTTTTCCAGATCACCGCGTCGCCATAACTCAATGGCTTGAAGCACAGGCAGCAGGTAAAAGAGGAAGTAACATACTTGCAGGTACTCAGTGATGGCAGGTACCGCATACTGCCCTAACCATACAGTTGGGTCAACACCGAACAAGAACCGATCGGCACTGATCAACATGCCATCGTAGAGGGTGGTTGGATAAACTGCATGCACAATCAGGTTGGTCTGATTGTACATCATGTAGATCACTGGAACAATGTAGAAGTACCGAACGAATCGGAACAGCTGCAAACCCGTCATTGATGTCAGTAGGATTGATGCACCAACGACCGAGACGATGAGAGCATTTTGGAACAAGATGCTGGTGGCCAGCGGAATTCTTGGATAGAAAATCAGAGTGGCGATAGAATACAGTACCACCACAATGAACGTGTACACATCCACTGATAGCGCATTGCCTCGAATGCGATCCCAGACGTCACGGAGATGGAGAATAGGAGACGAACTCATGCAGACATTACGATGGAGATGATGTGGTCAGGGAACGCAGTTCATTGTAGAGATCAACGAGCTGCTGCGGCAGAAGCTCTTCAGCTCGCGTCATACCGAGATTGCATGTAGAAAGTTGCACGCCCTCTTGAATCGCAATCCGATTATTGATGAGCCACTGTTGGAGGCTATTACGTAGGATCTTCCGTCGCTGCGAGAATGCAGCTCGAACAAATTTCATAAATGCAACAGGATCTACATCAGCAGCTGGCTGCTCGCGCAGAACAAACCGTATAACTGATGATGTGACTGCTGGGCGCGGGAAGAACGATCCAGGTTGCACATTGAACAGGAGTTTCGCTTCGGCATATAGCCATGTTGCAACGGTAAGAATTCCGTACTCTTTCGTGCGCGGCACAGCAACGCATCGCTTTGCCACTTCCCGCTGCATCATCATCACGACGCGATCGACCGATGCATGCTGTTCCAAAGCCCAGAAGATGAGATCGCTTGTGATGGCATACGGTATGTTGCCGACAATAACTCGATTCTGGCGCGTACACGAAGGGAATTCTGCCTGAAGTCGAATACGCAATACATCACCGAGGCGAACTTCACAACGTGGCAGTCGATTCCATGCTTGTGTTGCATGAAATGCAACTGCACGTTCATCGAGATCAACGGCAAGCAGTCGATCACATTGAGATGCAACCATTCGCTCGGTCAGCACGCCTTTCCCAGGTCCGATCTCCACGATATGATCTCCGGGGCGTAACTCAGCGGCAGCAACAATCTTGTCCGCAATGCCTCGATCAGTCAAGAAGTTCTGACTAAACTCTTTTTTGGGAGCGAATGATTTCATCAGACACGAACCCGCGCGATAGCTTGCGCAATCCTCTCGCGCATCTCAGGAAGTAACTCTGATATCACCTTCGTTTCACCCAACACGGGCATGAAGTTGGTGTCGCCATTCCAGCGAGGCACGCAATGCACATGAAGATGGTCTGGCACACCAGCACCAGCGGCAGATCCCATGTTGATTCCAATGTTACAGCCATGAGGACGAACCTCGTCTTCAATTGCGCGAATAACGAGTCGTGTAACTGTCATGAGCTCTTGTGATTGCGCATCAGTCAAACGGGCAAGATTGCCTTCGTGCACCTTTGGGGCAATGAGGACATGTCCGGCATTGTACGGGAATCGGTTCATCACGACGATTGTCGATGGAAATCGGGCGGCCACGAGCCACTCAGCATCGTCCGCCCCCTCTTCCGCAGCCGAACAGAGAAAACAGTCTGTTGACGTGTGCCTATGTTCATCCGTGACGTAGGCAGCTCTCCACGGCGACCAAAGATGTTCCATTCTTGAGACCTTCTACATACAACGATGCCCGCCGAGGCGGGCATCGATCATTCTATCGTTGTTGTGGTCTGACTTTACAGTGCAAATCGCAGGTCGATACCAGCCTGAAATGCATTGATTCGGAGGTTGTCTGCTGCGCTCACTTCTGTTACTCCGAAGTTGTAATAGATCGCTGGTACAAGAAGCAGACGCCCCACTGGGATTTCGTACTGTGCGCCCGCTTTGATCGCAACGCGAATCGCAGAGTGCCCAGGAATGTCATCGCGCGCTGTAATCACCGTGCGACCGTCATTGACGTACTCGCACTCAGGGCAGAACGTTGGGTCGAACTGTGCGTTCAACGGCTGTACAAGGTTCATCGCCTGTACACGCTGCGCTGTGAGAACATAACCAACAGCTGGACCTACAGTAACACCAAAGTTCGAGTTGAAGAGATTCAACTTGTACATCACCTCGATATCGAGGAGCGCATACTTGATGTCTGCCGTGTGGTCAACAACCGATGTGACAACCTCACCCGAGGCACTGAGCGACGGAAGTGTGTCGCCAGGCACGGTATACGCTGCCGGAAGGTTGTTGTACAGGACGCGAGCGATAATCGATGACTTCGAATCGCGCGGCTTGCCCAACAAGTACTCGAACGACATGCCCACATAGAAGCCGTTGTCGGTACCCTGTTCGAACTGCGGACAAAGGACGTCACCGGCTACCGACTGAAAGCCGGAAGAGTGCAACGACCTGTTGTATCCCACAACTGGTCCCAGGTAGATGCGCGGTGCGCTTCGCTCCGGAACAAGCGGATTCGAACGAGCACCAAGCTCTTGCTGTGCGACCATGCTCCCCGTCGCCGCGAGGAATACCGCAAAGACGGCGGTAGCGAATCTCCTCATAATCCTGCACCCTAGTTGACGATGATGACTTTGCAATCCGTCTCTCCAGAACTACCCTGTACAAGTACACGGTAAACTCCAGATGCCCACCCGGAACACGAAAAATTACAATGCTCGACCCCCTTTTGCAAAGAGAAACCTTCAACAAGGGTAAAACTTTGTCCTGTGAGGGTCTCCACGGCTATTCTGATGCGCGTTGGAGCCTCTGTTTCAAGCCGTAGCGAAAGATTGTCATGCACTGGAGTACTAAGAACGGTTGCCTTGATCGAGGGGCGACCCTGTAGCCGAACAACACGGGCCCCGGATCCGCACGGAGTGAGTGCGAGATCAACAACTTCATCGGCTGCCCCATCGAAACACTGCGTTGTGTCCACGGTAACCGCGATGGAGAAGGTCTGCGGATCCTGCCAAAGGAACACCCCAGCGAACACAACCTTATACGTCCATGGTCCGGAGCTCATTGGCAGTATTGTTCTGACAGAATCATTTCTCTGCTCTGCCGGCACTATTGTGTCGATGGCGATTCCACGCTGTGTTCCAATCACACGTGCGGTGGGAGAAAACAGGACAAACCGCGTGCGAGGAACGTACACACTGAGGTTGGCCTGCTGCACTAGAGCATCAGGAGATGCGAGTTGCACATCGACGAGTAGCTCAGTAGGTCCAGTTTCAAGTAAGGGAGCCCCCTGCACCGTCAATGTTGCTTGAACCTTCGGTACATAGAGATCCACGACAACTGTATCAAAGAGCTCGACACCGGTGGCATCGACCACACGCACGATGAGCGTGCGATTTGAGTTTCTCATCCACATCCAATCAACAGTCCAGCTGTGCTGGCCCCCTGGCAAGATCTCGACACCAGGGCTATCGTACACGACACGACGGCGCCCGTTGTCCGTAACAACGTCCACAGTGTCGATACGCCCTGGGCCGTCGCCTTCATTCTTCACGACGATCACAATTGGTTGATCGGTGCACACGGGTACTTGTGCCTCATAGGAGACTCTCAGGCCAAGCTTTGAGCTCACTGGCTTGAGTCCATCCCCACGAAGCACATAGCGTGTGACAGAATCCCCTGCACCATATGCTCCGTCATGTGTGACCTCAACAACGCATACGTGCGGTCCAGACCGGAGTGGAGCAAATCCTGTACGAGCGCGCAGCGTGTCAACCGCGGCGAGTGAAGGGTGTGTGAGAGCGTTCTGTGGGATGCTAAACGCAGCAGAATCTGGTCCAAGCACGCGTATGGATCGTATGACTACCGGACCATTGCCCCCATCGCTTCCGCTGATCAGATGGTCGATGACACTGTCCTTCGATTCCCCGATAAGGGCAGTTCCAAAGTCGGTATCGATACCCTTGAGCTCTGGCTGAACTCCTTGGATGATATGCCGCACAGTTATCGGCTGATGCCGCGTCCAATCGCGTTGGACAGTGTCGATCTGCGTTAATAGTCCGCGACGTTCTGGTCTGGCCACTATACCCAGAGATACGGTGTCCTGAGGATTGAGACGTTGCGGCGATCCTGGACCAGATGTACGAATAATCGAATCCGACCATGCCGTCCAACCATCAAGGATGATCCAACCATCCCCCCGATTTCGGAGTATCGCAATCGAATCGTACGACACTCCAATACGTCGCCGACCCCAATCAATGGTAATCGAGGCGACGTCGGGGCGTACCCCACGACCAACAATAGTTGTTCGCAGACCACAGTCAGGCGACGATCGCACGGTGTCGTTACGCTCGTATCGTATCGCTGAGTCGGGTGTAAAGCAGACATCAACCCAAAGTGTGTCGCGCGGACGAAGCAACCTTGGCAATCGCAGGCTGCTGAGGTTGATGCGGAACTGTGGCCACTGCCGTTCAATAAGCAGTGCAGTTACTGTCACATCCGACGGACCACTGTTGACAATCGGCAGACGTCCACATGCGGTGTCCCCTGCGCGGATATCTCCGAAGTCGAGCAGTACTGTGGACAGTGCTGCTACCGTCGCAGATCGGACGTTTACGAAGCGCTGCAATCGACATGGATATTCAACGATAATTGTGCCTCGAGCCTGCGATGTATCAGCCGTACGTTGCATGCACACGGTAATCACAAGCGAGTCCCCAGGTGCAATCACCGTATCACGGAAGATCGGTCCAGCAAGCGAGAACCGCGCATCGCCATTGATCGATACGCGCGCTATGGTAACGGGCGTTGTGTCACGGTTGCGAAACACAGCCGTGGTGCATTGCACTCCAGCGCTCGTGGCATCAATGACCACATCAGCCGGGACCTGAACATTTGGAGCATCATAGGTGTACAACCATTCGCGTCCGTTCCCCTGATCGTCATATGCATGGAGCACTATCTGCGCATCACGCCAGAGATCTTTCACCTGCGCCCATACTTCCGCAACAGCTGAGTCATCAAGCGCTGGCACAATCGACCATCGATAGTTTGTCGTGCGCGATGTGATCACGCGAACAGCATCGAGCTTCGCGCGCATGTTCGACGTATCGCGAACAATACCACTGACCTCGCCACATCCAACCGCGAGACGGTACATCGGGGGTGAAACATCATCGACACGGATACTGTCGTATGCCACACCAACCATGTTCGCATACGAGTCCACAATCGATGTTCCATACATCACACCGCTGAACCGACCCGTATCCGCTTGCATGGTGTATGCGCCTTCCCTCAATTGCAATGTTGCCCAGTGCAACGATGTCCCCGGAATAGTCTGCGTTTGCAGACCAGGCGCAATAGTTGTTGCCAACGTAGTGTTGACACGCAGCGTCGATAGCGCGGACGCCTCAGCAACTACGTTGATGAAATAGTAGAAGTGTTGATTGTCGAGTCCAGACTCCTCTAGGACAGGAAACTGGAACATCGTCTGATTCACGAACTGCTCAGTCGGTGGAACGATCACCATTGCCGGATCGCCATACGCTCCGGAGGTGGAGCTACTCATAAACTGTGTGAGCAGAAATGGCGCGTCGCTCGACCACGACGCTGGCTCCTTCAACGTGGTATCGCGCCAAGAACCCGGCGTGGACAACGTGAAGGTGGTTGACCCAAACCTCGTGGTCAGGCGAACAAGTTGGTTCTGCCGCGACGCAACAATCCGGAATGCGTCTGGACGCACGATCTGCGCTAGCGGAGAGGTGGCGTAGGCACGGCCCCACTTACCCACAGGGGGAAGCTGCTCAACAAGATGATCCTTACTGATGGTCGAGTCCGTTGGCACGCTCGACCGCATATGACCAGAAATCACCGCTACTGGGAGGTTCGAACTTATCGACGAACCTGTCAAGTCATCACCGCCATGTCTCGTCGCCTGCGCCTGCACGAGGTAACAGTCGCCCTTGTTCAGTTGCACCGAAAACTGCTGCCCCGCCGATCTTCCACCCTTGGTTGCTACGCGAGGGTCAATCACCACATCTGTGCCGTCTTGTGTGGCCATGATCATAAACTCGCCAACACGCGGCGCCCTGTCGAGTGGATTGAACGACCGACCTGGTCGGTACCAATCTGTTGGTCGATTTACCGTGAAGTAATCCGTGCCGCAGTTCTTGATTGGGATCGCAGTGTAGGAATCCGTCGACAATGCCAGCGAGTTAAGTGTGTACACCACAATTGGCACATCAGAATCAATGAAGATGGCTTTTGGCGACTTCTGTTCTGATGCGTTGACCACATGCATCGCATTCATGCTGAACACACGAACGGTGGATGCTGGAATGGTGTACGTGACCGGACTGGCAAGTGGCGAGCTTATCGTCACCGTGGCGTCGAACTGCGACGAGATGAAGATCTGTACCCGCGGATCTTCGCCTACCTCGAGAATCTCGTTCGCCATAAACCCCACAACAAACGACGTCCCCTCCAGCGAGGAACCACCCCTTCGGGGCAGCACACGCTCGACCTGCGCAACACTGTGTGTAACAAGTGCGAGGAGGACGACAACATATGGGATGATCCGCCGAAGCGACATGACACGGGCCTGCAGGGTGAGGTAGGAAGACCCAACGCAGGAAAATAGGTTACTTCCGCAGACGGACAACGGGCGCTTGTGGAAGGGGGCGCGCACGCGGACGATCCGTCCGCCAACGGAACTGTGGCAGGCGATACGTTTCTGCCTTGCCAGCTACAACAGGCTCTGGGTGGTGCTCTCCCTCAACGCCCCCTAACCAAACCACATCCGTGAGCTGACCGTTGTCAAAGAGCACACGAATGGTGTCTGATGCGACCTTGGCCAGTCCCTCGGCTTGCTCATCCTCTGTCCGGAAGGTGATGCTCTGCGCGTCACCAACTGCCTCGAGGTTGCGGATCGTGTCTTGCTCGATGGCGAGCGAAACAACCGAGCCAGCGATCTGATCGTACCGATCGGTTCGCACCGAGTCGGATTGCGACACCAAAATCGCCGAACCACGGCCAACCACCGACCGCAACTGGTCGGCTTCACCCGACGCTACAATGGTGTCTGCATGAAGCTGCATCGAATCCGACCACACAACTGGGTGACCGAACAAATCGGTACGTCCAGCAGCGCGATTTGCCAGCAGCGAATCGCACCGCGCAGCAACATTACCGCGGGTCATTGCGACGCTCGTTTCAGCCAGATAGCTTGTGCCACCCTCGTCAGTCTTCGATGTGATACGATCTGCATTGAGATAGAGCGTGTCACCGGCCTTTGTTGCCTCACTTGGCTCAGACCACTGCCACACGTGCGCATCACCACGGAGCCGCATGATCTTCAGTGCAGGATCACGAAATGCATAGGCACTTTTCGTTACCAAATGCTGCATGGTATCAACAATCATCACACGCCCCGTCGCCACCGTCGTGTCTGCATCCCTATCGTAGACGAGCGTATCTGCCCACAACTGCGCTGAATCACGTGCTAACACGCTATCACGGAACACCACGATGTGCGTGGTGGTGGAATACGTTGCATATCGGGATTGAATTGTCGACTGTTTATCACGCACTGTCACTCCGCGTGGAGCAACAGCGATGTTCGTCGTTCCGCTGTAGGTCACGTACGGAGCCAGAAGCACAAGGCCCTGCTGCTGAATCTTGACGTTAGAGAACAGTTCTACACTGTTAGACGCCACGTTATGAATCGCTCGATCACATTCAACAGTCACGTTCCCCTGCGTAAACCGCACGTGTCCAACAAACTCACGTGTCCCGGTTGCGATCGGACCCGATCCTACGATTGAATCTGCTTGATCGAGAATGATGGGCAGTGCCGGACCGTCGCGGTCCTGAGCTTGCGAGGCCAGGACGAGACTTGCAATGAGCGCACAGGTGACAAGGAAGCGTTGCATGGGCCACAAATCTACGTCGTGAGCTGATCTGCGGGTCGTACCTTTGTATACTGTTTTTAGCTGAGGATGTGTGCACGACGTAGGACTTCGCCCACGAGAACGGGCAATTATTGCGGCAGTTGTAAAGAAGGGAGCCGATCCAGAGGTTGTACGTGAGCACCTGGACGAACTTGTACTCCTGCTCGATACCGCAGGTGCAAATGTCGTGGGACGGATCACACAGGAACGGGAGCGACCAGATATCTCGACAGCCTTCGGCAAGGGCAAGGTGCAAGAACTCAAGGAGCTTCTTGAACTCAATCCGGCTGATATGGTCGTGTTCGACGATGAACTCTCCCCTGCTCAGGTCCGAAATCTCGAGAAGGAGCTGAGTATCAAGGTTCTGGATCGCAGCGGTGTGATCCTCGACATCTTCGCAGCCCATGCTCGCTCTGTCGAAGCTCGAACGCAAGTCGAACTCGCTCAGCTCGAGTACCTCCTTCCGCGGCTCACTCGGATGTGGACGCACCTTTCAAAGCAGTTCGGTGGAATCGGCACCAAGGGTCCAGGCGAAACACAGATCGAAACCGACCGACGCATGTACCGTACGCGGATGCAGCGTCTGCGCGAGAAGTTGCGCGACATCGATGCACAGCGCGTCGTGCAGCGCAAAGGACGTGAGGGGCTGCCTCGATTTGCACTCGTGGGATACACCAACGCTGGCAAGTCATCCTTGATGCGTCAGCTCACGCAAGCTGATGTGTTTATTGAGGACCGTCTCTTTGCTACACTCGACACCACTGTACGTAGCTTAGAATTGCCCTCCGGTCAGCGGGCGTTGATTTCCGACACGGTCGGATTTATTCGGAAGCTTCCACCGCAGCTTGTGGCCTCGTTCCGTTCGACGTTGTCGGAAACTCTCGAAGCCGACGTTCTTCTCCATGTCGTCGATATCGCCCATCCGCACTTCAGGGATCACATCCGCGTCGTTCAAGACACACTTGAAGCACTCGGGACGCTCGATACTCCGCAGATTCTGGTCTTTAACAAGATCGACCTCATTGACGACCGTTTCCTGATAAATGACGCCGAGGCAGAGTATCCGGGATGCGTGTTTGTTTCTGCGGAGCGCGGACTCAACATGTTGCGCCTGCTTCAGCGCATGCAGGAGGCGTATGATGAGTCTGCTACCATGCATGTCCTGGAGATCCCATACGAGGACATGCGCATCGTAAGTAAGATGTACGAGGACCTCGAGGTTCTTCACCGTCTGGATGGTGAAAGCGCAATACGCTTGTCTGTGCGTATTCCCTCCGATAAATTGCCATTGTTCACGTCGCGCTATGGTCGCTACGCCGTAGTGTCGGAGTCCACTTCACTTCAATCATAAGATTATGGCTGCACTCTGGATCTTGATCCTCATCGTTGCGACGTACCTCATCACGATTAGTCTTGTTGTGGTTGGCCAAGAGGTGCACGTAACTGCTGCGATTGCACTCTTCGTTGGTGTTGCCTACGGAGCGTACAAGCTCTTCCAGGCGCGCCTCACACGACTGTAAGCGGGTTCCACAACAAATGCTGCGTCGACTATCGATATCCAACTTTGCACTCATCGAGTCAATCGAACTGACAATTGACGATGGTATGACTGTACTACTTGGTGAGACGGGTGCTGGAAAGTCAATCATCATCGATGCGTTGGCCGCTGCGTTGGGCGAACGTCTCTCGGCGGAATCACTTCGTAGCGGCGCGAAAAAGGCCGTTGTTGAAGCAGTGTTTACCGTGTCTGCAGCGCATCCAGTTCGCACGACGATTGATCGTCATCAGCTCGATTGGAGTGACGACGAGTTGATTCTCCGACGTGAGCTCACTGCATCGGGCACGTCACGGTGTTTCGTTAACGACACACCGACACCAGCTACGACAGTTAAAGAAATTGCTTCCGACCTGATCGATTTCCACGGTCAGCACGACACGCATGGTCTCCTCGACGTCGCAACTCATCGCGCAGTGCTCGACATGATGGCACTCACCGACGCGCATCGTCTTGCAATGCGAGAAACGTGGATCGCACTCCGCACACGTGAGCGCGAGCTGGAAGGTCTGCGCGATCGTGCACGAACTGCAGATGCGGATCGTGCTCGCCTTGCATTCATTGTGGACGAGATCTCAGCGATTTCACCGCAACCGGGTGAAGATGAGCAGATTGCCGCTGAGTTGCGCCGCGCTGAGTCTCAAGAAGCCGTCGTTGCTCATGCACGTGCCGTACGCGACGCACTGTACGCTGGCGATACATCTGCGTACGATCAGATTCAGATCGCACTGAACGGCCTTCGGAATCTACTTCCCTTTCAACCTGATCTCGATGGCGCGATCGCCGATCTCGAGAGCGCACGCGTTTCATGCAAGGAATCTGCCGCCTCGGTAGCTCACTTGGCCGATGGAGAAGATTTCTCACCTGAACGACTTGAGTCTCTGCGTCAGCGGCAGCTGCTGCTGCAACGCTTGTTGCGTAAGTACGGATCGCTTGAGCATGCATGCGAGGAGCACGACCGTGCACGCAATGAAATGGCGCTTCTCGACAACGTCGACGATCAACTTGACATCGCAGAGGCTGCGCGCGTGCGTGCGCATGCTGATGCTGTTCGTTGCGCGAACGAACTCCGCTCCCTCCGAGCGTCGCGTGTCGACTCACTTGCACAAACAGTTGCTGATGTGCTGGGTCGGATGGGCATGCCATCGGCAACGTTCGAGGTGCGACTCTCACCATGCGAGCTCTCTGCTTCAGGAAGTGACGCTGTGGAGTTTCTGTTTTCAAGTAACGCGGGCGAACCACCTCGCGTGTTGGGGAAGGTGGCCTCTGGTGGTGAACTTTCTCGCGTAATGCTGGCATTAAAACAGGCACTTGCGCAGCATGCATCACACGGCACGATGGTGTTCGATGAGATTGACACGGGAATTAGTGGCCGAGTGGCGCGCACCGTGGGTGAGGTGATGAAGTCGCTTTCATCCACACATCAGATCTTGTGCATCACACACCTCGCACAAATCGCTTCTCTCGCGGATCACTTCGTCCAGGTGGTAAAATCAGAACACAACGGACAGACAACTGTCGATGCTCGGCGACTCGATGCAGATCAAGCGCTTGTAGAAGTTGCGAAATTGCTGAGTGGTGAACATGTCACCGACTCGTCGCTCTCAGGGGCACGAGAACTCATGTCACCTCAACCTCGTGGCAAAGCCACGCGGGCAAAACGGTAACTGGATTTCCGCTATGGAACACCTACTCGACCCATCGCATCAGGAGTACAATCGACGAAGTCTATCGATCGAGGAACTCGAAGAGCGTCTTCTCAAGCATGGTGATTCAATTGCTCTGTCGAAGGTTCTCGATGCCTACGAGATGGCGCGTAGTGTCCATGCCCAGCAGACACGCAACGATGGCACGCCGTTTTTTGACCACAGTGCTCGTACAGTCCGCATTCTCATGGACGAGCTCCATGCGTTCGATACCGACCTGATTATCGCAGCCTTCTTGCACGATGTGTTAGAAGACTCAAAGACGATCACCAAGGGCATCATCGAGTACAACTTCGGTTCGTATGTGGCATATGTGGTCGAAATGCTCACAAAGGATCTCGCTAAGGCTCGCATTGATCCAGATGGCATTGACTTGGTTCACGTCGCTCGCCTTGCTTCGGCAAGCGCTGATTGTCTCATCATCAAGCTTGCAGCACGACTCGACAACATTCGCTGCCTGTCATTCAACCTGAAGAAAAACCCAATAGTGTATATCACCAACACGCTCGAACGATACGTTCCCCTAGCAGAAGCATCGGGAAATCAGCGCTTGTATACACTTGCGTCTGCCATTCGTTCGGAAGCGAACACGTTCCTTGGGTAACGGCATGACACACAGTTTGCTTCTCGAAGCAGCGCTCCATGCAGCAACCGAGGCCGGCCGCATTCTCGAGCAGGGGTATGGGACGACGTTCGACATTGCATCCAAGGAAGGTCGACACAACCTGGTCACTGAGTACGACCTCGCAAGTGAAAGCTGCATTATCAACGTTCTCCAGTCATATACACCCACTGCAGCTGTTCTTACAGAAGAAAGTGGTGAGCATGCCGGTTCTGGCGAAGTAACATGGGTTGTTGATCCTCTCGACGGCACGGTCAATTTTGCCCACGGCATCCCCATCTTCTGCGTGTCAATTGCTGCCGTGATCAATGGAACAATCGTCGCAGGTGTGATTCATCATCCACTCCAGAACGAGACGTTTACAGCAGTCCTGGGTGGTGGCGCGTTCCTCAATGGCGAACCACTTCACGTCTCGAAGACGCCACAGATTCAAGATGCGATCTTGGTTACGGGCTTCCCCTACAATGTTCACGAGAACCCTCGCAAGTGCATCGACACCTTCGGTCGCGTGCTTTCTCTCGGCATTCCAATTCGTCGACTTGGCAGTGCAGCTCTAGATCTTGCCTACGTTGCAGCTGGGCGCTTCGATGGCTATTGGGAGGTTGAACTCCAACCATGGGATATGGCTGCCGGCGTTCTTCTGGTTACAGAGGCAGGCGGTACAGTTACCCACTACGGACGTCGTGCGTTTTCTCTTGGTCGTGACAGTATCCTGGCAAGCAACGGACGCATTCATCAGCAGCTGACGTCCATCATCGAGAACGCGAATGCGTGAAATCGTTCACATGAGCGGCGCCGGCAATACATTTCTTGTGGCCGATGGACGCGAGAACATCTCGTTGCTGCCGCCCGGTTCTATTCGGTCACTCATCGCGCAGCACCCGCGCACTGATGGAGCTGCCATTGAGGGTGTGCTGGTCCTTCGTGGGATTGACGGCACGCGCATCATAGCAGACTTCTACAATCCTGACGGATCGTACGGCATGATGTGCGGCAATGGCGCGCGGTGCGTGGTGCGATACGCCTGTGATCATGGCGCTCCAAGCAATGTTGAACTCAAACTCGTACTCAACGAAGCCGAGTACATTACGCACCTACACGATGATGCCAGCGTTTCGATTGCGTTTGCCGCACCGAAGGAAGAGCATTCATTTCCAATCGGAACCCTTGCGAACGTTGATGTTCCAGTGTACTACGTCAATGTCAACAGCGACCACGTTGTGATTGATGGACCCTGTGATGCGAGCCGACCCATTGTGCAAGTCTTGCGCCATCATCCTGCGTTTCCGCGCGGCGTAAACGTCAACATGGTTCGTGTTGTCTCGCCTACGCAACTCACCATAGCCACATTCGAACGTGGCGTTGAAGCCATCACTGGTGCGTGCGGGACGGGAGCGATCAGTGCTGCAATTGCTCTATGGCGCAACGGACGCTGCCAGGATGTTGTTACCATCACTCCCCCATCACAGCGACCACTCGTGGTGTCGCTGCTTCACTCTGATTCCACACTTACTACCTGCATTCTGCGGGGAGATGCCATCTATGACAACTCGTGAACGCGTTACACAGATGTTTCCGGAGCTTGTTGAGCTTCGACGTCATTTACATCGAAACCCTGAGCTCTCGTTTCACGAACACGAAACGTCAGCATTCATTGCCGAACAGCTCACGTCGCTTGGGATACCGCACCAACGCATGGCTACCACGGGCATCGTGGCGCATGTTGGGTCAGGCGACCGTTGTGTAGCGCTTCGAGCCGACATCGACGCACTGCCGATATTGGAAGAGACCGGCCTGCCCTACGCATCAGAACGTCCAGGCGTGATGCATGCATGCGGTCATGACACACATACAACGATGCTCCTTGGTGCAGCACGCATTCTCAAAGAGCGAGAACATGAACTGAACGGTGTGGTGAAACTCATCTTCCAACCAGGCGAGGAGCTCTCTCCCGGTGGAGCAACAATGATGATCGCGGACGGAGCACTTGAGAATCCGCGTCCTGAAATCATGTTCGGACAGCACATCTATCCTGATGCTACTGTCGGCAACGTACAGTTTGTGGCTGGACCAGCACTTGCATCGGCTGACGAGCTGTACTGGACGATTCGCGGCTTTGGAGCTCACGCTGCGCAGCCGCATAAGGGAAATGATCCACTCCTCGCAGCAACCGGACTCGTGCATCACTTGCGATCATTGATCACAGCACGACGCAATCCGCTGCATCCAGGTGTTCTGACGATTACCAGTATTCATGGCGGCTCAGCAACCAACATCATCCCGGAAGTTGTTGAGCTCAAAGGAACCCTTCGCGCCTTCAACAATGAATGGCGCGAGTTTGCATGGACCTGGCTCGAAGAGCAAACGCGCGCGTACTGCGCACTGTACAACTGCGAGGGCGAGCTCAACATCGTCAAAGGCTACCCACCGCTCGTCAACGATGAACATGCCGTAGCGTTTGCTCGCTCTGTGGCAGCATCAGCACTGGGCGCAGAATCGATCAGTGAGTTTGAGCCCAAGATGTGGGCCGAGGACTTTGCGTTCTACTCGCAGCAGATGCCGGTGTGTTTCTGGATGCTTGGCGGACGTCCAGCGTCGCAAGCAACAATGCCTGGATTGCACAACGCTGCCTTCGCTCCTGACGAGCAGGCAATGATCATCGGCACAACACTTCTCATTGAATCGGCGCAGACGTACCTAGCGACGCAACGGTAATAGTCGTTACAGCACGTAGCAGAGATAGATCTGCGTAACGCTGTTGGTGATATCGTTGTCGAGTGACGTCGTAATCGATGTGAGGCCGCGCATGTAGCGGACGCCGATGTGCAAATCGAATGGTTTCCACACAGCACCAATCACAGCGAAGCCTTCGCCGTCAGTCGTCGTTGCATTGTTCGTCGACAGGAAGTGTGTGTATTGCGGACCAAGTTCGAGCATCAACTTCAGCGGCAGGCCAATGCGCAAAAGAATCGGCACGTTGATCGAAGATGTCGCAACATCAAACTCACGCGCTGAACTATGAAGATGATACGTGCGTCGGTCAAACGTCAGCTCCCCCACCAAGGCAACTACATCGAACAGTCCAACTTGGAGTGAGCCACCAACCTGATAGCCAAATCCTGCAGTTCCATGAACACCGCTCGGCAAGCCACCTGGTGCTGTGGTATTTGTTCCAGCCTTGATGCCGAGTTCAATCAATCGTTGTGCTGGTGCTATGGTGCTGCACAGAAGGAATGCAACAAGAACGCTGACGACGTTACGCATGGGACCTCGTTAGTTGTAGTATCCTGCAAGATGGTCAAAAGCACCGACTGAATGCAACGTGAAGTGCGTGATTTCTGGGCGAATGCCAATCCGAAGCGGCGGTCCAACAGTACCTACCCCACGATTGACGTAGAGCTGTTGCTCGCCAGTTCTGTACAAACCGGCCCATTGCTTGTAGATGTACTGTGCTGGACTCCAATCGACACCCAACACCTGCACACCAAACTGTCCACCGTGGGTATGGCCAGACAGCATAAGATCGATCGGCTGCTTACCAACTACATGCATGTCCCAGAAGGTAGGGTCATGCGCTAGCAAGATCGTCGCCTCGTCACCAACGACGCCCGCAAGTGCTTGGTCGAGTCGGGCGAAGTTCTGCTTGAACCCCGTGTTATCAGTCCCTGCGAGAATCAGTGTTTCACTGCCGACGGTAATGCGACGATGCTCGTTAATCAACAAGTCGATATCGAGCCCACGAATCGTTGAAATCAACCTATCGTGCTCTTCGGGCGTGTGATAGTGATCATGATTGCCTAACACAGCTCGCACACCATATGGCGCTCGAAGCTTTTGCACCTCACGAGCAATCACAGCCATTTCTTGTGGCTGCATGTTTACCCAATCTCCAGTGACAACCACCATGTCTGGTTTGAGCGTGTCGATGATTCGACGGACCTCTTCAAACGGACGATGGTCTGGGAACGAGCCCGCGTGGATGTCTGAAATCTGGACAATGCGAAAGCCGTCGAAGGCCTTCGGAAGTCGCGGCAAATAGACAGGAATCCGTGTAACCTCGAAATCATACAACGTGCTGAACATCCCCTGGCCAACCATCACGTAAGGTATAGCTGCCATCGACCACGTCGTTGTTCCAAGGAACGCACGGCGTGATGTCGACACATCCACGCAAGGTGGCTCAGGCTCGCTCCATCGCCTCCGTGTTGCGAGCTTACGAACACCAGCAATCGCATCGCGAATGACAACGAACGGAAGTATTCCCAGCTTCGGCAGGTACCAAAGCGATACCATCCCAAAGAGCGTGACGTCGAAGCCATCCATCCGGAAGAAGTGTCGTCGGTACACCACGTACCAGTAGACAACTCCCACCACACCAGCAATGATCCACGGCACGCGATACAACCAGGGCGAAAACGCGCGGCTGCGCACATGGCGCATCCATGCATAGAGCACGTAAACGTCAATCAGCATCGTCACGATACCGAAGACGACACTAAAGAGAATGATACTCGGCTGTTGGCTCATGCGCTGGGGGTCGTGACACGTTCAATGAAGAGTGCGTCAGCATCTGCAACCACCACATCGGGGTTATTCCAAGCGCGCACTTCTGCACTGACGAACTTCTTCCGGCCTTGTTGCTCGCGAATCCACGCGCGTATGTGATACTCCTCGCCAAGGATCATCGGACGGCGAAAATTGACGCCTAAATGAGCGGTTGGTGCTTTGATTCCTTGCGCACTGAGGGCCTTGCCCATTGCCTCATCGAGGAGCAATGAGATCATGCCACCATGGGTGGTCTCGAGTGCACCTTGGAATCGCACATCGGGTGTGATCCATGTCGACACGGAAGCGTCATCGCTGTTGACAACAAACGAGAGGCGAAGTGAAAACGGATTCGCCTGTCCGCATCCAACGCAGGCATTGTCTTTTCGCGGACGCAGCACACTGATCGACGGAGAAAGATCTCGTGGTAACACAGGAATCTTCTCACGTCCATCATCACCCAAATACGCGTAGTAGGGTCCCCATGGCTCGATGTACTTGGCGATTTCTGTTGCTACATGCGGCACAATTCGTCCGACATCTCCAATCGGAGCCCAATGATACAGAACGCCATCGTGCGAATACGATAGGCGGTCGGGTGCAAATGGAGTTGACAGCGATGATCCATAGAACAACCGTGAACCATCAAACCCAGTGTAGACAATTGGCGTATCTGATGGACGGAGGTAATTCATCTCGTCGCCGCATCGACACACGTAGGGGTACTCTGGATACTCCGGATTTGCTGTTGGTGCAAGGCGCCGAAACATAAAATCACAGAACCAAGGATCGTCCTGTACGACGCCATCAAGCGTGAGTACACCACGGTCACTCAGGTCGTAATAGTAGTCTCGCACCACAGCATGGCCCATTACATAGATTCCGGCGTTCCAACACCCAACAAGAGCAGACCGTTCCGCATCGCACGACGAGTGACATCGGCGAGGACTAAGCGAGCTGCCTCCAGATGTGGTTCCGATCCGAGGATCCGACAGTCGTGATAGAAGTTGTGGTACGCTGCCGCAACATCACGAAGGTATTCAGCCACCGTATGTGGTTCGAGGTTCTCGCAGGCTCGCTCGATCGACGACTGCATGCGAGAGATCAGGCCAATCAGTTCGATCTCACGCGGATGCGTAAGCACCGACAGGTCTGCGTCATGACTGACGCGGAGGTCGCGTTCTGCTGCCTTGCGAAGGATCGAACAAATACGAGCGTGTGCATACTGCAGATAGAACACAGGGTTCTTGTCACCCTCCTCTTTCGCCAGTCCGAGATCGAATTCAAGATGGGTGCCAACAGCTCGCATCACGAAGAAGAACCGAACAACATCAGCTCCAACTTCATCGATGAGCTCATCAAGCGTGAATGACTTTCCGCTGCGCTTCGAGAACTTGACGATTTCACCATTCTCGACAAACGTCACCATCTGGTGAATCACCGTCTTCACGTTATCAGTATCATATCCGAGTGCACGGACACCAGCGAGCACGTCTGCAATTGTCGCGATATGGTCTGCACCGAAGATGTCGACAACAATATCGAATCCACGCTGAAGCTTATCACGGTGGTATGCAATGTCTGGCAGACGATAGGTTGGTTCTCCCGTCGACTTCACAATCACCTTGTCTTGCTGTTGGCCGAGCTGCGTGAGTGCGAACCACGTTGCACCGTCTTGCTCGTATACCAGACCGCGTTCACGGAGGTCTGCGATCGTCGCTGTGACCTTCCCATCATGATACAACGAGTCCTCGTTGAAGTACTCATCATGATGAATGTTCAATGCAGACAACGTGCGCTTGATCGAGCCGAAACACCAAAGTTCCCCCTGCTTCTTACAGAAGGCTCGTGCTTCATCTTCGGCAGCACCCTCAACGTTTGAACGATGCTGTGCAACAATGTTGTCCGCGATTTCATGAATGTATTCGCCGTGATATCCATCCTCTGGGAATGGATAGTCGGATGCGCCGAGACGATGCTGCACGCGAGCATAGATGCTCTCGGCGAGCTTCGACATCTGGTTGCCCGCATTGTTGAAGTAGTATTCACGTGTTACGGCATACCCGTTCCACGCAAAGAGATTCGCGATCGTATCGCCAACGGCACAATTCCGTCCGTGTCCAGCGTGCAACGGACCCGTTGGGTTTGCGCTCACGTATTCGACATTGACCGACTTGCCAGAACCAACAGTGGATCGACCAATCGAATCACCCATCGCATCCATATCACGCAGCATTGCATGATAGACACTGTTGTCGAAGGTAATGTTGATGAATCCTGGTCCAGCAATCTCGATGGCAGAAACCATCGGCACCGTTCCCAGTGCGTCTACCAATTCCTGAGCAAACACACGTGGCTGCTTGCCGAGCCCCTTGGCATACATCATCGCGACGTTCGTCGAGAGATGGCCATGGCCCTCTTGACGTGGAACGCCGAATGCAACTTCACCACTCAGCTCCACACCGACACGCGCGAGAGCAGCATCGAGATATGGCGCGATATACTTCTGCATCATCATGGTTCTACTGTCCGTTTTGTCGAGATCGTTGTTGCCTTTGCCGTGCCCTTTTCCGTGAGCGTGTATGCCTTCGCATCGCCCCATAGGCGTTCAAGCTTATAGAACTCACGTGTCGTGCTGAGCATCAGGTGCACGACGATGTCGAAGTAATCCAAGATCACCCACGTCGATGTGCCACGTCCCTCGGAGCGTGGCGAGCCCAGACCCAAGGACCGCATCGCATCCTCGATCGCGTCAGCTGTAGCTCGAAGTTGCGCGTCGGAGTCGACCGACGCGATCACAAAGTATTCGGCCGGAGCCGCTTCAATGTCGCTAAGGTCGAGCGCGAGGATGTCGTGCGCGAGCTTCTCTTGCGCAATACGAGCGCAGAGGACCGCTCGCCCCTTTACGGTGCGTGGTTTAGAAGTTGCCAATGAAACGTCCTTTATTCATCATTCTGCAAATGGTTCAAGATTATCAAGATCAGCGCCGATAATGATCGACGACTGAAGAAACCGCATAGAATCAAGATCTGTGGTGATGAGCGAATCAGCAATGCCGAGACTCTGTGCGACCTTTCGCGCTGAGGTGCGATCCCCTACGCGATCAATGACGCTTGAGCGACGAGGACGCGCAGTGTCGTTCCCGATCTCCACTACATCAAATCCACGTTGTCGAAGAAACTCCATCACTTGTCGACCCGCACCCGACCTCCCGGAGGCGTTGACAACCTCAACTTGGATCACACTGCGAGGGTCCTCTTCATTTGCCAGGGGGCTCACCGGCGGATTCACAAACCGCCAGACGAGTGAAGCAATGGCAACAATCACGACAACGCCGAGTGTTATCATCACGATCCATGGCCACAGAGGCTTGCGTTCGTCTGTCATTCGCCCTCCTCATCAGCCATGTATTCTTCAAAATGTCGACCATGCCGCTTAAGAAGCACAACCAACCTCTTGCGAGCGCGGAACAGGTTTGCCTTCACAGTGCCAAGTGGCTGACCGAGTTTATCGGCAATCTCTTGGTACTCCAGCTCCTCATCGTGCCGCATTCGGATCACTTCCTGATACTTGGCAGGCATCGCGGCAAGTGCGTCCCGAATCATATCAGCCCGTTCTTGTGACAGCACAACCGCCTCAGGAGTTGGCCCTGAGTCACGAGGCTCCCAGACGTAGTCAGACCCCTCACGGCTTGTTACCGGCTGATCAAGGGACACCATTGCGAACCGTCTGCGGCGCAGATAGTCAATGCAGCGGTTTGACGCGATCTTGTACAGCCACCGTGAAAATGGGTACTCGAACTGAAAGCTCGGCAATGCCTGGTATGCCTTCACGAAGGTGTCTTGCACTAAGTCCTCGACATCGTCCTGCTGGGACACCATCTTCCTGACGAGAAACGTTACAATGCGCCGATACTTGCGTTCGAGTCGTGCAAAGGCATTCGTATCCCCCGCAAGGACCTCTCGAATCGCTGCTTCGTCCTCTGCGGACGACTCAGCCGCCTGCTGCGGAGTATCGGTCATACAACGTTCATCCTGCCGGCGCAACGCGCCCCGTTAAGTCGTGTTGCGGAAAGGGCGGGATTCGAACCCGCGGTACCGTTACCGGTACACACGCTTTCCAGGCGTGCCAATTCAACCACTCTTGCACCTTTCCGAGCCTGCAATATACGCTGAATCGATGTAACACTATAGAACTGGACGGGTTATTGAAATAGACACCACCGCAATCCTGCTGAGCAATACGGAGAAAGTCGTACCTTTGATGGCCATACTCCGTGGTGGGGGTGGACTATACCCAAACGACCATGTTACGACGCCGATTTCTTCAGACACTTGCGACCGTCCCGGCAGTACAGCATGTACTAAGCGCCGGCGGCACCAGCGATACCGACACTGGTTCGGTAGCGCAGCGAAGTCGCATTCTGCCGAAGGGAATCGGGCCCGGTTCAACGATTGGTATCGTTGCCCCTGCGAGTGCTGCGTTTTCGTCTGAAGTGCGCGACTTCATGGAGCTTTGCTCATCATGGGGCATCAAAACCAAACTCGGACGCAACATCTCTCGCCGGTCGGGCTACCTGTCGGCCTCGGATGAGCATCGCGCTGCAGAGTTCATGGAGTGCATCGAGGATCCTTCAATCGATGCCGTCGTCTGCGCCCGTGGCGGATACGGTGTGATGCGGATCCTTCCCCTGCTGGACTTCTCGGCGATTCGCCAGGCCAGCAAGGTTATCATGGGCTTTAGCGACATCACCGCCCTCTTGGTTGCTGTTAATCAGATGAGCGGACTTGTCACATTTCATGGCCCTGTTGCGTCGAGCAGCTTTGACTCCTTCACGATTCAATCGTTGAAATCCGTCGTGCTGCGAACACAACCCACACAGGTATTTCAAGACCAACGTCTGACAACGATCCAACCGGGCATAGCTCAGGGTCGCCTAACGGGTGGCAACCTCGCAATGGTGGTCAGCACGCTTGGAACCCGCTACGAAATCGACACGCGGGATGCCATTCTGTTCCTCGAAGAGATCAACGAGGAGCCGTACCGAATTGATCGGATGCTCACACAGCTCTGGTTGGCCGGCAAACTTCAGACATGTAAGGGCATCGCATTCGGGAACTTCCGCAATTGCGAGTCAAAGGGAATCTCTATTACAGGACCGTCGTTCACACTTGAGCAGGTGTTTCATGAGCGCATCGCGCCATTAGGCATCCCCGCTGTATACGGTCTTCCATTTGGTCATGTCAAGAGCAAGCTCACGTTGCCTCTCGGCATTCGTGCAGAGCTCGATGCGACCAAGAAACAGCTCACGCTTCTCGAGCCCGCCACCGGGGAGAGGAGCTCCAAACGATGAAAAACTTTTTCTTCCTATCTCACGGAACCACCATGCACTCGAAGAGCATGCGTTTATTCCTCGTTCTCGCAACGATGTGTGCAGCAGTAGTGATGCAGGCACAGACGATCAACATTTATGGGATCAATGCCACCGCATTCCCAAAGATCGTCGCTGACTATGTCGCACTGGATGCCGCAGGCAACCCTATAACGGATCTCACAGAGAAGGACTTTTCTGTTGTTGAAACGCCTCAGGGTCTGGGCCCACAAGATCTCACTGCGACGATCAAGCACTCATGTGTGGACCAGAACAAGGATCCTGAAGCGAGCATCATCTTCATCCTTGACCGATCAAACTCGATGCGCGACGTCATTCCTGGTGCGAATCGTCAGCGGTGGGACATTGTCAAAGACGCTGTTCGCGCCTTTGTGAACCAGCTGAAGTTCGTTGGCGAAACACGCGTTTCGCTGGTCTCGTTCGCTGGCACGTATGAGGTGATCAACGAATGGGTAAACAACAAGCAGCCAATTCTTGACTCGCTCAAGGATCTTAAGATCCAGACTGTGACGAACTATGCACTCCCGTTTGAAGCACCTGGCAACAACATTTACGAACTCTTCAAGCGACGTCCTGCGAGCATTCCAAAGTTTGTCTTCTTCCTGACAGACGGAACCCCAAATCCTGGCATTCCAAACGAAACCAAGTTTGTGAACGACAACACGCAGCTCATGCAGGCGCAAGGCATTCGATTCTTTGCCATCACGATCAACCTCGATGCTACACACTGGACTCTCGATGCACTTGCTCGCGCTACCGGTGGAAAGTCGATCCTCACCAACGAAGCTCGTCTGCTCGATATTCTCTCGCTGCTTGCGCTTGAGACGCAGGTCACAAAGACATGTCAAATCACGTGGACATCGCCGTACGCATGCGCTGAGCAGGCACTTAGCCGCACTGCACGCATCACAATGAAGCGTGGAACAAATCCAAGTGCAACGATTCCCTACCAAGCGCCTGCATCCGCTCTTGCAAAGGTTGAAGTCAGTGATCCAATCCTCTTCTGTGGCGATCCAGCTCCGAATGGAAAGTCGTACGCGAACTTTACACTGACAGCGCTGAACGCACCGTTCTCGGTAACGACAGCGCCACAGCCATCACCGGCGACATACTTCAAGGTAGTCGACTGGAACTTCCCTCTCAATCAGGCAACATTCGCACCGTTCAACCTTGCCCCAAATGGCAAGCGCGTGATTCGCGTTGAGTTCACCCAAGGCAACATGCAGTCGTTCCGCCAGGCTCAACTAGCATTCTCCGGCACACCATGTCCGCCAAGCGTGACATTGGTCGGTGGCACAGGTGTTATTCTTCTGCAATCCCCTGTCGGTGGAGAACTGTTCTCGACCTGCGACACGGTTACAATCAAGTGGGCCGGTGTGCTGCCAACACAACAGGTTGCCATTGAGTACTCGACCAACGGTGGGACGAACTGGACAAACATCACCAACACGGCGACAGGTCTTGTCTATAAGTGGCTTCCTCCAGCAGCTGGCGTCAATTATCGTGTGCGCGTCAGCGTGTCGCCAATCGCACAGTACGTGTGGGCAAAGCAGCTGGGTGGAGCTGGCGCAGAGACAGCAACTTCGGTTGCTGTTACGCCGAACGGACTCAAGGTGTTCGCCACTGGATACTTCGATGGTCCAGCCAAGTTTGGCTCGACTACCGTCAACAATCAATCTGGCAACATTGACGGGTACTGCACAGAGTTCGACTCTGATGGAAACATCACGAATACGATGCTTCTCACGGGTAGTGCATCAAACGACGAGCGCGTGATCGGAGCAGTCACGGACAAGGACGGCAACGTCTATGTCGCGGGATACTTCTCGAGTCAGGCAGCATCGTTTGGTGGGTTCCCACTCTCACCTGGACCACTCGACACGCGAAACATGTTCGTCTACAAGTTTGCTCCAGACGGTTCGCTTCAGTGGTCAAACATTAGCAAGGGTTCAAGCACTTCGAGCTCGATTGCTGACTGTTCTGACATTGGCATCCGCTATGACGCATCTGGCAATCCAGAAATCATCGTCGTAGGTCGTTTCCAGAAGTACATCGAGGTTGGCATCAGCCGTGGTGGCACAATCGAGCGCAACGGTCCGTACACTGGCACCGCTGCAACCACGTGGAGAAACTACTATGTGATCTATGATGCCGGTGGTTATCCACGCCTGACGGCAAACGCCGCAGCTCCTACAGCTGGTGGACTTGTGTACAAGGCAAAGACGGTTAAGGATGCTCTCAACTTCACCTACGCGACAGATTCGTATACGGGACCGAAGTCGTTCACACCTCCGCCTATCACACTCCCGAACAACGGACTCACGGACGTCTTCGTGAACAAGAACGGTGCATCGCCTGCATCGAACGACGTATCGAAAACAAACTTCTCAGTCCTTGCTCCGCAGTTGACCGTCGCTCAGCCAAAAGTCGTCTTTAAGAGCACCCCGCAAGGGCAATCAGATCCGGTATCTCTCACATCCATTGTGCGAAATCGCGGGTCGTTCCCTGTTACGATTCAGCGCATTACCATCGCTGGAGCAAATGCTGCGGACTTCCGCGTCATCTCCCCTACAGTGTTCCCGATCCGTCTCGACACTGGTCGCACACTGTCGCTTGAGCTCGCGTTCGAGCCAAAGGGAACTGGCCTCCGCACGGCGATTCTGGAGGTCGTTGGCAATTGCAATGCAAACACGCAATTGGTTCTTGAGGGAACTGGTCTGGCTCCATGCGTCTGGGAAAGCCAGTCGACGGTCGCGCTTGGCAAGGTCCCCCTTGGACAACCTGCGTCACGAACCGTCACATGTGTGCTGAAGAATACTGGCCCGCTTGCGCTGAATGGCAAGGTGACAGTTACGAAGCCAGATCCAGACATCACCGTGCGCAATCAAGGAGCGTTCTCGCTTGCAGCTAATGGTGGCTGTTTTAACCTTGATCTCGACATTGCTGCTGCGTCGCCAGGCCTGAAAACGTGTATCGTTGACTTCGGTCTCGCAGCTGATTGTGGTAGCGCCGTGTCAACAATCACCGTTGAAATTGTCGAGCCTCGCGTAGCGATTGACAGCATCGACTTCGGTCGTGTTCGCCTTCTCACTCCAGTGAGCGGCAACATCACGATCACCAACCTCAACACCGATCCTGCGTCGATCACCGGCTACAGCATTAGCGATCCAACAAACGTAAACTTCAGCGGCATCACATTGCCTGCGCCACAAGTTCTTGCCCCAGGCGCTTCAGTCAAGATCCCTGTGACGTACACCCCTCAAACTCGTGGCGCTCACAGCATCACTGTCAATGCAACGGTTCAGGGTCAGAGCGCGCCGCTCGTGGGCCTTATCCGCGGCGTCGGCTTCCAGCCAGTTCTGGACCCAGCAGGCTATACGTTCAAGGCTTGGCCAATCAGCACGACCTCACCAGAGGCGGGCAAGGTTGTGCTTCGCAACACAGACACGGACGCAGCGCTCACCATCAATGCGGTTGATTTCCAGGCAGCAACAACAGTCTTTGCATGGACAGGCACGAAGCCAACATTCCCGCAAACGATTGCTCCTGGTGGCACTCTCGAGTTGACCGTTTCGTTTACTCCGGCAGTCGTAGGCAACAATGCAATCAACGTCTGCATCGAGCATGATGGCAAGCCAGGCCCTGGCCCAGTTCCACCATTCGCGTCAACATGCGTTGAGGTAAAGGGCATTGGCCTGGATCAGTCCGGCATCCCGCCTATTGCGTTTGCAAACACGCTCACATGCGCTACACGTGTCGATTCGTTCGACATCGTCAATCCTAGTCAGTTCCCTCTCAACGTTCAGGCACCGGTAGGAACAGGCGATGCTGCAGCATTCGCGCTCAGTGAAACGGCGGCCTTCACCGTAGCTCCGGGCGCTACAAAGACCATCATCGTAACGTTCCGTCCAACGGCTGTGCAGGACTATACTGCTACGTTCACATTCACGAACGATCAGAACCTTAAGCTCAACGTAACGATGACTGGAAAGGGTATCTCAACGCCAGTCAACTTCCGCTACGGTACAATTGCACAGGCACAAGCTGGACAAGTAACAGCGACACCTGTGTCAGTCGCGTACAACGCTGGAGAATTTGCCGGCGCATTGCCAACACAGTTCGACATCACGATCACGCATGATCCTGAGGCAATGTCGTTCGCTGGCTTTGCACAACCAGAAATGGCTGGCTGGACATTCACATCAACACCTAGTGTGGGCAATGTGGTCATCCGCGCTCAGTCGCTAACGGGTGTTCTTACGCAGGGCGCATTCGTAACGCCGACGTTCAACACGTATCTGAACGCAGACTCAACGCTTCCTATGTCGATGATAGTTACAACACCGCTGTCGTGTCTGGTGACGTCGGGAGATGCAACGACAATCACGATGAAGTTCGTGTGCTTCACGGAAGGACGCCTCGTCCGCTTCGGTAGTCAGCAATTCGGTCTGATGAACCCACGCAACAACCCTGTTCGTGATGAACTTGTCGTTGCGTACACAACAGGTATCACCGTAGCGACGACCTTCCAGATCGTCGATGCGATGGGCAATGTCGTGATCGAGGCCACAGGTGCCGTTGCTCCGTCTGGCTCGTACATCTTCGAAGCGAACACATCGTCGCTCGCATCGGGCGTCTACTTCCTCCGCATGCAGAGCGGTCCGTATACCGCCAGCACGCAGTTCGTGGTCGTGAAGTAATACCTGCCCTTCCCTTGCATACGTATCCATCCAGCGGCGTGACACCATTAGGTGTCACGCCGCTTGTCATTTCGAGCAATGGTCGCCAAGAAGCCCGTATCTTTGCGGATTCACATTCCTCGATACCGTCATGATCGATCGCATCACGCAGGCTCTCGGCGATAAGGCCGCCTACTATCTGAATCACACATCAACGACGATTCCTTCGTCGATGATTCATGTCCCGTCGCCGACATCCGTTGATACGCTCTTCGGCGGTTCAGATCGGAACAATCGCGTCCTTCGTAGTCTGGAGTGGATCAACAACACTGGTCGACTTGCAGGCACAGGATATGTGTCGATTCTTCCGGTAGATCAAGGCATCGAGCACAGCGCTGGTGCGTCATTCGCAAAGAACCCTGCCTACTTCGACCCAGCGAACATTGTGGAACTGGCAATCGAGGGTGGGTGCAATGCAGTGGCATCAACATTTGGCGTGCTGAGCAATGTTGCACGTTCATATGCTCACAAGATTCCGTTTGTGGTGAAGATCAACCACAATGAGCTTCTCACGTATCCGAATAAGTTCGATCAGATACTGTTCGGCACAGTCGAGCAAGCAGCTGATATGGGTGCTGCCGCCGTGGGTGCTACGATTTACTTCGGCTCGAATGAAAGCTCACGTCAAATCGTTGAGATCGCACAAGCATTTGCTCGCGCTCACGAACTTGGCATGGCGACAATCCTTTGGTGTTACATCCGCAACAACGCGTTTAAGTCAGACAAGGACTATCACGTGTCGGCCGACCTAACGGGCCAGGCTAATCACCTTGGTGTGACCCTTGGCGCAGACATCATCAAGCAAAAGATGCCAGAGAACAACGGTGGATTCAAGTCCCTCAACATGGGCAGTTCAAGCTATGGCAAGCTCGATGAGCGTATGTACACTGAACTCTCGTCCGACCATCCAATTGACCTCTGTCGATACCAAGTTGCGAACTGCTATATGGGTCGTGTCGGACTCATCAACAGCGGCGGACCTTCTGGTAACAACGATATGGCCGAAGCAATCACAACGGCAGTGATCAACAAGCGTGCCGGTGGTATGGGATTGATTAGCGGACGTAAGGCGTTCCAACGTCCGATGAACGAGGGCGTGGCATTACTTAATGCGATTCAAGACGTGTACCTCTGCAAGGACGTCACAATCGCCTAATGTCGGACACCTCACCACGCGGTGGCGCACTCCATGAGCTCCGCCGCCTGATTCCCTATGTTCGGAAGCACACCAAGCTTGTTGTGCTTGGTCTGATCTTTATCACGATCTCGAACATCTGCTCAACAACGATCCCGTACGTTGTTGGCTCCACAATCGACACCCTTGGATCGTCCTCTTTCACGTCGACCGACGTCGCGTGGCTGATTGCGAAGATCCTCGCGCTGACAATAGGTAGTGGATTTTTCATGTTCGCCACGCGCCGCACAATCATCGTGATGTCGCGCTACATCGAAGAAGCGCTCCGCAACGACGTAGTTGCAGCCGTGAAGGATCAATCACAACGGTTCTTTAACGAGCGTTCAACAGGTTCGATCCTTGCGCACTTCTCGAATGATATTGGATCGGTCCGCGAGTTCATCGGCCCTGCAATCATGTACACGGCGAACACGATCACAACCTTCGCCTTTGCGCTCTCGTGGATGACATCACTTGACGTGCTTCTGACGGCTGCGATCCTGATACCTGTTCCACTTATTGCAACACTCACCTACCGACTTGGTAAGCGGATTCACTCCACCTACAAGGTTGTTCAGCAGGAATACGAACACATCACCACCCATGCACAAGAAACGGCATCCGGTATCCGCGTCATACGCGCATATGTGCGAGGAGCGTTCGAGGCACTGCGATTCGATACGCTGAGCAAGTCATACTACGAACGCAACATGCAGCTCGCACGCGTGCAGTCGTTGATGATGCCGGGCATGACGGTACTGTTCAACATTAGCTACATCATCGTCCTCACCGTGGGCGGCTACCAAGTGATGCAGAAAGCCCTCACAGTTGGTGAGCTAACACAGTTCTTCATCTACCTCAACCAGCTTCTATGGCCGATTGCCGCCATTGGATGGGTGACGAGCATGATTCAGCGCGGTGCGGCATCGATTGGACGTCTAGGCGCACTCTACGATGCTCCGTCAGATGTGACATCCCCTCTGGTGCCACGTGACATAGCGATTTCTGGCATCGTAACCTTCGACCACGTGTCACTCTCGTACGATGGTACGACGCGAGTTCTCGACGATATCTCGATCACTATTCCAGCTGGTACCAGTCTCGGTGTCGTTGGCGCGGTTGGTAGCGGAAAATCCACGCTCGTTGGTCTTGTTCCACGACTCTATGACGTGAGCTCAGGCCGCGTGCTCGTAGACGGCGTTGATGTGAGAGAGATCGATCTCCATACACTCCGTTCGGCTATAGCCGTGGTTCCGCAAGAGGCATTCCTCTTCTCGGAGACAATTCGCGACAACATTCGCTTTGGTAACCCAGACGCCTCCGACGACGACGTTGTGCTCGCTGCAACGCGTGCGCAACTGCATGGCGATATCATGCAACTCGCCGAGGGGTACGATACGGTTGTAGGCGAACGTGGTGTCACACTCTCGGGTGGACAAAAGCAGCGGACGTCTCTCGCCCGCGCAATTGCGGCAGATCCGAAGATCCTCATCCTTGATGACGCACTGTCGGCTATCGACGCCGATACAGAGGATCGCGTTCTTCGTGAGCTTCAGCAAATCATGCTAAACAGAACGACGATGATCATTTCGCACCGCCTTTCAACCGTTCAACAATGCACGACGATCATTGTTCTCGAGAACGGTCGTATTATCGAATCCGGTTCGCACGCCGAACTTGTCCAACGCAATGGCACCTATGCCGCAATGTTTGAACGTCAACAATTAGAACAGCAACTGTCATGAATACCTACGCAAGCGTTCTTCAGCTGATTGGTAAAACGCCCCTTGTCAAACTCAACTACGTCACGAAGGGTATCGAAGCACAAGTGTACGTGAAGCTTGAGAACATGAACCCTGGCGGTTCTGTCAAGGACCGTATTGGTATCGCCATGATTGAGGCCGCCGAGCGCGATGGACGCTTGAAGCCGGGTTCGTTGATCATTGAACCAACCAGCGGCAATACGGGTATTGGTCTGGCACTTGCTGCAAAGCTCAAGGGATACAACTGTCTGTTCGTGATGACCGACAAGGCCTCACAAGAGCGCGTCCGTTACCTGAAGGCTCTCGGCGCCGACGTCTTGATCGTGTCGAGCGCAGCAAAGATGAGCTCGCCAGAGTACTATTGGAACACAGCCAAGCGATTGAGCGAGGAACTGCCAAATGCGATCATGCTGAATCAGTATGACAACCCGGCTAATCCGGCGATCCACGAGTGCACAACTGGACCGGAGATTTGGAATGATACCGATGGTACGGTCACACACTTCATCGCTGGCGTCGGCACCGGTGGCACGATCACCGGCACGGCGCGCTACCTGAAGTCACAGAACCCGCATTTGAAGGTGATCGCAGCCGACCCAGTTGGCTCGATCCTGAAGACGTACAAGGAAACGGGACGTATCATCGAGCCGCTTCCCTATCTCGTAGAGGGTGTCGGACAAGAGCGCATCCCGCTCAACTTGGATGTCAACTTGGTTGATGAGTTCATGAACATCAACGATAAAGAAGCCTTTATGATGGCTCGTGCTCTTGCACGCCACGAGGGCATTTTCTGCGGTGGTTCTTCAGGAATGAATGTTGCCGCCGCCGTGAAGGTAGCGAAGCTCCTCCCAGCCGACGCTGTTGTTGTGGCGATTGTGTGCGACACCGGCGAGCGTTACCTTACAAAGCACCACTCCGATGAGTGGCTGACCGAAAAGAATCTCCTCGAGCAAGATCGTTTCATGATTCGCGACGTCATTGCTGCAAAGCGCACGCGTGGCACATTGCCATCTCTGGTAAGTCTACCAAGCACTGCCACGGTGAACGAGGCACTGTCACTCATGAGCTCATACGAAGTGAGCGACCTCCCTGTGGTCGATGGCGACACACTTGTTGGAACGACACGCGAAGCCAAGCTGATGTCGGCTGTGATCGGCGACCGCTTGGTCTTGGAACGTCCAGTTGCAGACCTCATGGAGCAGCCAGCACCGATCGTTGATGCGCACGAGCACGTGCAAGCAGCCATCGGCATGCTGAAATCATCACCGATGATCGTTGTTTCTGAGTTCGGCCGTCTATCAGGCGTGCTTACCCGCCACGACGTCTTGGAATACCTTTAAGCCGCGCGTTACGGCTTGTACCAGGTAAGATCGATTGCGTCTTCACCACCGTCAACACCAAGAACTTCACCATTGATCCACTGCGCCTCGTCCTTTGCAAGCAATCGCAAGACGTTTGCGATGTCCTCAGGCGTGGTGAGACGATGGTATGGGTTGCGCATAAGCGCATTGTTCATGATGATATCACTGCCCGGAATCTTCGACAACGCAGGTGTGTACGTCACGCCCGCACGGATCGAATTCGCGGTGATACCGTGTGGTGCAAGTTCGAGTGCAAGTTGACGGCAGTATGACTCCATCGCTGCCTTCGCAGCTGAGACGGCACCGTACATCGGAAGCACACGCGTAGCACCGGCGCTCGTTAGACCCACGACACGACCGCCCGCTCCCATAAGGCCATTGCGAACGATGTCTTGTGTGTAGTAGATCAGCGAGTTAGCCATCACATCCAACGTCATATCCAGATTCTTCTGCGAAATCGCATCGTTTGGCTGATCTGCGATAAATGGCTTGAGCGTCCCGAAGGCCAACGAATGCAACATCATGCGAAGCGTGGCACCCTCGTGCTTGGCGAACTCATCCTTGATGGCAGCCATTACTTCGGCGCGACGATCTGGGTCTGCGGCATTCATGTTGAAGAACAGCGAGCGAACCCCCATGCCCTGCAGCTCGGTCTTAAGCTCTTCCACCTGCTGAAGGCCTGCGGCACGATCGAGGTGAACCCCTACGATATGGAATCCGTCTGCTGCGAGCGCCTTTGCTGCTGCGCGACCAAATCCACTGGATACACCGAGAATCAAAACGTACTGTTGCGATGCCATGGTTGCCAACTGTTGTGTGCGGAAAACGTTCGGGCTACAAAGTTAGGAAGGGGGCCTGCCCCTACCAACCCTCTTGTCGGATAAACACGTAGCCTCCCTTCGTAGCGCCCCAAACCTGCACGTTGTCTGACGAGAAGCCACGGTCCCACGAGATAATCCTATCGCGATAGATCTTTACTTCTGACGTTGCATACGATGCGCCGCGCAGCTCGCTGCTGCATGCAGTGCCATGCGTGGAGCCGAAGAAGTGCCGCGCATCAAGTTGCATGTACACTTCACATCCACGACGTGGAACGAGGTCGCTCGGACTCATCCCGTCAACGAGGGTTGTGTCCTTCCATGCCCCGATCACACGAGCAGGGTCCATCCACGTAAACGTGCGCGATTCGATCATGTTCTCTTCTACGCGGCGGACGTTGTAGACACGCTGACGATATGGTGCATCCTGCGATGTTGCCATGGCCTGCTCAACAACGAGCCAATAACCATCGGTACGATCATACCATATACGCTTCATGCGAAGGCGGATGTCGAAATACGTGCTATCGCCGGCGGCCTGGGCTTGACTTGAGAATGAGCCCTCGAGCCATGCCGCGAGTACTTCGAGATCGACATCCTTCTTGGTCGTCGATGAAGCTGTCTGTGACGACGCAGACGCTCCTGCGAGAAGAAGAAGTAGGGCAGCTACAATGTTGATCATCGGAATCGTTGGGCTAGTTCGTCGAATGGAATGAGCATGTATGTCTGCTCTCCTCTCGGAGAATGGTGTGGGACGGCACAGGCGAATAAATCGCGTATGAGTGCTGAGGCTTCGTCGTGCGTGAGCTGTTCACCACGACGCACTGCATGACGCGATGCAAAAGCAAGAGCGACCCGCTCACTACGTTGGACAGTTGGCGACGCATGCACATCCTCAAGTGCCTGCAGCAAGTCTTCCAGCGCCGACTCTTCATTACCTGGCTTGATATCGGAAGGCACGGCATGGACCTGGACACGTCCGTCATGTTCAATGTCGCAGCGGAACCCAAGATCGCGCAATTCCTCAGTGTACTCACGCATAAGCGTAACCCGCGACGGACTCAGTCGGACGACTACAGCAAAGAGCAATGACTGAGCAACTGCCTCACCCTTGCGCGCTAGTACACGCTCGTAGATGATGCGCTCATGCGCAGCGCGCTGGTCGACAACAACCAAGCCTTCACTGTTCGTCGTGATTACATACTGTCCGCCCGCATGAAGAATTCCAGTAGTCTCGTGTTCTTGGCGCCGAGCAAAGAGCTGGTCGAATGCTTCGTGCAGCGCTTGTGGTGCGGGTTGCGAGCCCGTGCGATGATCTGGAGCGCTGCTCCGCGGCGATCCTTGCTGCAGCACTTCACCAGTGAGTCGATTGATCACCATCGATGTACCGACTGGACTTGATGGGAGCGACTGCAACGGACGGTGTGCAAGTGCAACATCACCGAGAAAACTTGGTATCACCTGTGCCTGCGTAAGAGCTCGCGAGACAGCTTGTTGTACGAGAAGGTAGATCTGACGTTCGTCATCGAACTTTACTTCGTGCTTCTGTGGGTGTACGTTGACGTCGACACGCTCTGGATCAATCGTGATGAACAACACGAACACCGGATGCTGGCCAGTATCGAGCAAGTGTTCGTATGCTGATGCTACAGCATGTGCAATCGATCGACTCACAATTGGCCGTGTATTGAGAAACACGTACTGTCCGCTGCGGCTCTGGCGAGCAACATGCGGGAGCCCAGCATATCCTTGCACACGAATACCGCTATCTTCTGCGTCGAACTCTACAAACGCACGATGTGGATCAAGTGACAACACATCTGCTACGCGGCGTCGCTGGTCAGACGGCTTTGCATCAAAGACAAGCGTCTGATTGTCGTACAGCACAACGCGCACGTCTGGTCGTGACAGCGCGAGCTTCTGCATCGTCTCTGAGATGTGGCGGAACTCCGTGAGATCTGCCTTCAAGAACTTCCTGCGTGCAGGAACGTTGTAGAACAGATTTCGCACCAATACCTGTGTGCCGCCATCGTGTGCTGCCGGTTTCATCTCTGGGGCATGACCTGGTCGCTGTTGCAGCGTCCACCCCATGTCATCATCACGTTGTTTCGTCCGTATCTCAACGTCAGCGACAGCAGCAATCGACGCCATTGCTTCGCCACGAAAGCCAAGCGTACGAATTGCATGAAGATCGTGTTCACTGGAGATTTTGCTGGTTGCATGACGGACAAGCGCAAGCTGGAGATCATCTTGCGACATGCCGGTTCCGTTATCAATGACGTGGATGAGTTGCTTCCCTGCGTCACGCACGATGACGGTAACGCTGGTCGCTCCAGCATCAATGGCATTCTCAACCAACTCCTTCACGACTGATTCGGGACGCTGCACAACTTCGCCAGCTGCGATTTGATTCGCGAGATAGTCTGGCAGAATGTGAATTTTCTGCATGCTCATGCGTGCCCCCTCACAGCGTGATCGATCCATGGCAGCCGAAGGAACGGTCGAATCCATGGCGCGCGTAATCGCTGCACATCCATGTATTCCGACATCCCCAGACCAATGAGCGCACCCGATTCCGTCCAACGTGAAATGTAGCGCTGATAAAATGGACCATCCTCACAGACGATGTCATTCGCGCAGACAACGGAGCGCTGTCGCCCATGGGCATCAATGCCTTCGAGGAGGACCTTCTGGAACATGACAAGTCCCATAAAGTTTACACTGCGCCGCTTGAACTGTACTCGCGATGTTGTCCACGGTTCTATGACGCCGTCGGACGTCACATCAACAATGTGTGTTGTAGCATGTGGCGAATCCGGTGTGGTCAGAAACACAATCGACGACGTTGGACCATGGACGCGTCCCCAATACCAATCGCCGAAGTCTGCACTCATGGCGCGCACGCCCATGTTGTGATCGTGGTATGCAATTGCCGATCCTTCGAATCTGCATTGCGCTTGCCCATTTCCCTCACCCAATGCTATTGATACCTCGGCCGTAGCGCGTGGTCGAGCAAGCACCCAACCATGATCTTCACTAAATGCGTCACTTGACGATGGTGTGGCCGAGGAATGGACACGAAGGTTAACGTGAACCGATCGCTCCATGTCGCGACCGATTCGACCTATCGCGAGATCCATGGTACCGTCGGCATGCATCGACAGGGTTGCATCACCAACACGCACATCTGCGCGGCTGCTGGAAAACGCGCATTGTTCCAATGGTACATCACCGAATGCAAACGCAATTCGAGTTCCACGGTGGTAGACGCTCACAGCGTATCCGCCTGCCATCGATGATGGCGCTGCCAGATATGCAGGCGACATCGGCATACCGCGGAAGAGAATGGCAACAACCCCCCATTCGCCATCGGCCGTAAGTGCGTCGGTATACCACCACTCATATGCGCCGGCGCCATTGAGCGCATGGCACGTGTCGTGGTCTGGTCCGGTGAGGAGTTGCATGCGACAAAAGTACGTGTGAATGCCCGTAGATTGCATGATGTACTTCGATGCCTATACCATCATCTCGATTGCCCTGGCAGCTATCTCGTGCGGCCTGCTGGGGATTGGACTCCTGAATCTTGCCAGATTCCCGCGCCTACCAAAGGTTAGCACCCCACAACCTGAGTCAGCACGCTGTTCGGTCCTCGTCCCGGCACGAAACGAAGAGCGCTGTATCGAGGCCTGCGTCAGGTCACTTTGCCTGCAGGACGACCTCAATACCGAGGTGATCGTTCTCGACGACGGATCGACTGACGCAACGCCGCAGATCCTTGCTCGTTTGCAGCAGGAGTTTCCTGCACTTCGCGTCATCACTGGACAGCCATTGCCGCAAGGATGGATCGGCAAATCGTGGGCCTGTGATCAATTGTCCAAGGCAGCTACTGGCGATCTGCTGCTGTTCACTGATGCTGACACCGAGCATGCACCAACGACAGTGCGTCGCACACGCGAGTATATGCGAACACACGATGTTGCGCTTCTTACGATGGTTCCGTTTGAAGAACTCGGCAGTTTTGGCGAACACGTCGTGATCCCGATGGTGCACACACTCTACTTTGCCTATCTACCAAACGATCTCATCCTGCACCATCGCAGTGTGTCGTTTTCGGCAGCAAACGGACAGTTCATGTGCTTTACACGTTCGGCGTATCAGACCGTGCGTGGACACGAGTGTGTGAAGAATTCGTTGGTTGAAGATGTATTCCTTGCAAAGGCGGTAAAGAGGGCTGGTCTTCGCATTTCGCTTGTCGATGGTTCCGATGCAGTGTCGTGTCGTATGTACACGAATGCACGCGAAGTCACAGAGGGATTCTCGAAGAACTTCTTCCCTGCTACATCTTATAGCATCCCGCTCACGCTGCTCTTCTTGGGCCATCTGTTCACAACCTACGTAGCTCCCGTTGGCGTGTTCGTTGCCGGAATCGCCGCCTCTCGTGAAGACCTTGCTCTCCTGGCAGGCATTCAGCTCGTTGCGCTGGCGCTCATCCGTGGGATGATTGCGTATCGGTTCTCGATGCCTTGGTGGCACATATTCCTGGCGCCAGTTACAGGCGTGTGGTCGATGTTCATAGGGATCAACTCAATACGCTGGGCATATTCACGTCGTGGTGCAACATGGAAGGGACGTGCATACTCACAACAAGGGACGCATCATGCGTGAACCATCAAATGGGGAGAAGCTCCTCGACTTGTTCTTACTTCGAACACGCGACCCTGAGTATGCAGTAGATCAACCGTTCTACACAACAGGATCAATCGTTGCTGCTGCGCTAATGCGCGTTGCTGTTATCGCTGTCGTTACCATGACGCTGCGTCCGCATATGTCAAGTACTACCACGTGGTGGGTGGCAATGCTTGGACTATGGGGTCTTGGCCTGTATCCAGCATGGCTGCAATACGACAAGCATCACGAGCGTGTAGAGCGCGTAACCGAGGGAACGCTGTGCGGATCGTGCAGACACTTTAATGGAACGAATCAGCTATGCATGATTCTCGACGAACACGTCGTATCCGATGAGCCGCCATGTGAAGGCGAGGGCTGGGAACCACGCTAACGACTGACTGCAAATGCCAGCCGTAGTCTACTTTACATCTACCAGCTTGTAGAGACCGCGATCACTGACCTCAAACGTGAATGTCTGCTTGGGAGCATTCTTATACTTCCACACTTCACGTGGCGACGAGGCTTTGAGATCTTTCGATATCTCTGTTGGCTGACCATAGAGAACATAGATTTTTCCGCGATCTGTTCGCGATCCATCTGGTTCGTTGATCGTGCTGAATGC
>JAURNF010000137.1 GCA_030830285.1 Candidatus Kapaibacterium sp. | reverse complement strand
TCCTCGTGGGAGTGGAGAGAACGTGAAGAGATTCCTGAACAAACCAAAGAACGTAGAGATACAGAAACTACTCGGACGTGGACTCCGATACTCCGAGATTCAGAGAATCGTTGATTGTTCACCGAGAACGATTAGTAAGGTGAAGAAGTTGATGGGTCAAGTGAGTTGACACAAGTTTGTTGACTCACTGACCCGGTAAACGTACATTGATACGTAGTGATGGGTCTCTTCACGGATTGGGGTCTTCCCGTACGGTGTACTCCAGCGTCCCATCACACAGCGTGTGGTGGGACGTTTGCGTTTGAGGCAGAGCAGCTTCCTTCTAATCAGCGAAAGATCCTCAACGGGGCAGTGGCTACATCATGATTTGCGCGCACTACCACGATGTAGAATCCCGATGGAAGGGGGCCAGAATAGTGCCATTGGGCAGTATGTCCTTCGCTTACTCGCCGTTGTAATGGGATAGTTTCGCCGAGGATCGACCACAGCTGCGCGTCCGCCATCTCAACATCCTGCCCTCCTGCGGTCACTTCAAGCGGAGAATGCTCTGTCCCACCGTGTATGCGCGTGATTGCGATTCGAGCCGAGCTTGCGTTGATGAAACGTGGGATACCATTGGCTCGGCAAATCCCAGCGATCGAGATCGGGATGGACACGTCAGCCTGACGTCCTGGACAAGGCGAGTACGTGATGTCACTCAATGCGAACTCTACTGTGTCTGTGTCTCCCAATGCCGCAGCAAAGGGCATGATGGCTAACGTGTCGCCACCGTATGATCGTTGCGCCGATGTGGTGGCCTCAACAATGGCGTCGAGTGTTTGCGTAACAGAAAATGGGAACAGCGGCAGGAGCACAGTACCATTGTATCGTAGTTTCCCAGACCAGCTGTCGGGGTACGAGATTGGGGGTGTGCCCCCAAGCAGACGCAACACTACGTCGAAGCGCGAGCCAGGACTAATGCTGTCTTCTGTGACAATGGTTGCTTCAATTCGAGTCGTGGTGTCGATGGCTCGATTACGGACCACCACTGTGTTAGTTGTGACTACACATCCATCGGCAGACGTAAGAACTGCGGTATACAGCCCTGGCGTTGAAACAACGATGGCACTATCGCCTAATGGCTTACCACCACTCCATGTGACTGCATTAGTGTTTACTCCGGAGAGCGTGATTATTGCAGAGTCGGCACTACTGCAGAGCTCTACCGTATCAGACGGACCAAGCACACCTCGGGGCACGACACCTGATCGGATGATTACACTGTCAACGAATTCACTGCAGCCGCCCGTGGTGGTGTACCGAACACGCACGACACCTGTACTACGTGCCACATAGGTCTGACCTTGCGAACCATCAGGCCATTGGGCAGTTGCAGTCGGATACGAGAACGTCACTACTGCTGTGTCTGCTTCACTACAGAACACACTGTCGTTTGCCACGAGTTGTGGACGACGGTTTGAGCATCCTGTACGCACGATATAGCCATCGATGCCACCCCCGTTAGTCCGTTGGAACGAGGCGTCTTGGACTGAGGTTCCGGGGAGTGTCGTGCTGTTGGTTGAGCCACAGAAATACTCTCCGCGCGAACCGGCACGAACAGCTCTTCCACCATAACCGAACCTCTGGAAATCGGCGTCCAGAATGCACTCATCGGCATTACCTTGATATCGTTCAACTTCATCACGATTGCCGCGGTACTCGATCGTCCATAGGTACGCATCGAATCCACGTGCACCTACGAAGGGTCCGATAGCTCCATTCGAGAAAACAAGCGGCAATCCATATAGACTTCCGTTGCGAGGCAGTGCCACACATACATCATCATTTGGGGTACTGATCACTTGAAGCCACCGAACGGAATTCGAAAATCCAGACGTTTGCATCGCAAACGCATCACCTCCGAATTGGCTACCACCCGCATAGGGCGGGTCGGCCGGTGGCGGGAAGCTGCGGACTGGATTGAGAAAGGAGCCTCCGTTGTATGCGCCGCAGGCGGTAAGACTCACGGCAGAGGTTGTGATTGACTGATCGTACTCGATCCGAGGCTGCACATCGTAGACAACATCATTGCCTGAACCGCCCATGTACATATGCCACACTGGACGCAGATTGCTGTCGAGACGGGCAATGAAACCATCGTCATTGAACACATCTCCTGAACGGCCAGACGAAATGTATCTGCTGCCCGGGAGGTTGTCGCTACGTGTGCGACCACCAAGGTAGACCTCACCCAGCGTGTTGCGTTTGCGGATGCAGAGGATCTCATCAAGGTACCGTCCACCGTAGTATGACACAATCTCGGGTACAACACGCACTGACGGTCCGGATCTATCGATCACGAGCTTCGCAACAACACCATCTCCGATGCCTTGTCCGAGTGATCCGCCCCCTCCATACGTCCGCTGCGGTGCATTAGGTGTTGTGGGCAGGTCCGTCGACAACGTGATTCCAGCAACATAGATACGGTCGCCGACAATGTCGATGCTTGTTCCTATGTCGTCGCGAGTTCCACCAATGGTTGTCGATGCAAGACGCTCACCGTTCGACGCGACAAGCACAACGCCGACGTCGGTAGTTCCAGCCATCCCCGACTGAGTACCTCCAAGAGTGTTCGCTCCTGCATCAGCGATGCCACAGACCACAAGCAGACCACCATCGGAAACGGCGACCTCGTGCGGTGAGAATCCTCGAAGCCACATTAGCCACAGAAGGTTGCCATCGGGTGAGAACTTTGCGAGGTAGCCCGGCCCGGCATTGTCCTGCGGACCCGACACGCCACGAGGCGCGGGAAAGTCTGAGCTATTGAACACTCCACACACGTAGGCGTTTTCATCGTTATCGCAGTCGACACTCCTTGCCTCATCTCTGCCACTACCACCCAGATATGTAGACCACTGGACCTGGATAGGTTGTTGCGCCGTGAGCAAAATTGTACCCACCAGTACAATCGCAATAACTGTTGCGGTCGCACGAGCAATGGTCATCGCATTGCTCCATATAGGATCAGTTGGGTTTTGATTCGGTTGCCGAATCGAGCCACGACAACATGTGGTTGATGCGGGTATAGCAGATGGTGATCCGCACCGATACCTACACAGCGACCATCAAGGAGGTACCATTGCACAACATCTGCGTTCCGCAACTGCTCTGGTGTAAGAACATCAGCGTCTACAACAGATGATGTCGGCTTGGGCCATGGGTCGTTCAGTCGCAGTACCCGTCCATCAGCAGTACCAGCAACCATCCATTCGCGTTCAGGATGCACTGTAATGAACGTGACTGGAGAACCTCCAGTTTCAAGGGTCTTGACACGCAATCTCGTAGATCGCTCGATGATCGCTATTGTTCCATCATCCTGCCCAACAGCAAAGAACTCCGCCGACCTTGAACAGGCTATACGATTGCCAAGAAAGCCATCAATAAATGGGGTTCCAATGGCTGAAAGCGAAGAGACCTCCTGCAACGTAGATGCATCTACGATCACCGCATCGACTGCATCGGGTTGTGTTCGGCCATAGTGGAGGAGTACCAGTACGTCGGCGTTACCATCAGAAGATGCTGGCACGAGGATATCGACCACGGAAGACGAAACAGGAACCGTTGAAAGGACTTGCCCAGTAAGACCATCAAGGATGCGAAGGGTACTGTCCGCACAACTCGTGATGATCCGGCCGTCACGCGTCGATACTGCCACCCACGGACTACACACATCAATTGTTGAGGCGACAAGGGGCTGTGGGTTACCCGACTCCAATGCGAAAACACTGTCGCGACTCAGCACTATTACGCGATTGGTACTTCTGCTTGTAACGACGGTGCTCGCCCGTTGCGTGAATCTGTCATCCAATGTACTAGTGCGTAGATCAAACCGTCTCAATCGTCGCACCCCGTCATCACCAACAGGTGTGAAATAGAGAGACGTCGCGTCATTGTCAAACGTCATTGCAGCAGGGGTCGGGAATCCCCATGGAGGATTGACGACATTCTCCGCGACCGATCCATCAACAGCATCAATAAGGCGAATGCGATCCGAACTTGTAGATGCTGTAGCGATCCGTGAGCCATCGTTGGTCCACGCTGCACGCCTGAGGTACCCGGTCATCCCCTCAAGGTCGAACATGAACGTATCGGCACTGAGGTCCCATATCTGTACGTCGCTTCCCTGGGTAGCCATGAAGAGGCGCCGATTCTTCCGGTCGACAGCAAGAGCTGACACCTGACGTCCGAACTCAATGATCGTGTCGACATCTGACCGACCCTTCACGTATCGTCGCAGACCCGCGAACAGGACTCCTGCAGTTATCACGCGCGCAGAGTCCTCTACCACAAGAAACTCGGGTCCACCAGCAATGCCATAGTCAACAGACCGCCGGTCCAACACCGCACCGGTCGCGCCATCAACGGTGAGTATCGCATTAGACGTTACCATGTAGATTTCGGAAGAACTTACATACGCAGCTTCATAGATGGGCGACGTTCCACCTGACCCTGGGGCAACACCGTCAATTATGGCGCGAACTGATAGTCCTGGAATGCTAACTATCCGTGCCGGATTCGGCACAGTGTCAGGATTCTTACCATCCGCCAGAGACGTGGTAACAACCATCGAACGTCCGTCTGGACTAACGCTGATAGAACGTATAGGCGACGTTAGCAGCATCGTGTCAAGGATAGTGCGACTATCTAGATCCCACCTACGCACCACACCGGCGCTATCGCCTACGGCTACCCATTGTCCTGTCGGAGAACACGCGACATCATTGATCCGAGCGTTGTGTCTGCCTAACGTGAACAGCAAACGTCCCGACTCGATCGACCAACACCGCACCCAACCATCTGCGTCACCTGTTACAACCATCTCCTCATCAGGTGTCACTCCCATGGCTCGTCCACCAAGAAATCTAGAAGTGATCAAGGTGAGAGTGCTACTCCTTGTTGCGAGATCCCACACACGCACCGATCCATCATAGGAACCAACAATCAGACGCCCCTTCGATAGTGGTGCGATGTCGTACGCTGGACGTGTATTCCCACCTCGTTCCCACAACACATCAGGAAACTGCGTCTGCGCGGTTAGAGCGCCGCTGATCACAATGAGCATTACGAGTATGAATACAGTTCGATTCATGTGAATCATCCTCTCTGTTTGTAATGTAGATCCTTCTCGGTGCCAAACATCACCTAGTCCGCTCTCCTCGCGTGACTTACAGCCCAAGGGATACGCTGAGGAATGGCTGTGGCTGCATGAACGTGGCACTGCGCTGACGTAGATCGACTGCGCCGATGAATCGAACGCCTGCATCAAGCGAGGCATCCCCTATCTGAAGAACAGACATGGCAACGTCGGCCATTGCTAGAGGGCCAACCGACGCAATGCCGAGCGCGAGTGAGCCTGTAATGCTTCTGTCAAGCATCGGGATTGACAGAATCACGCCCTGGACACCCACGACAGCGAATGGCGCCAATTTCTGTTGCGATGTGTATTGCGCTAAACCGTTAACAAATACCGTCGACTGCATGTTGGATGCAACAACGCCCGATTCGACATAGTACCGGACGTTATCGTTGTCAGTGAGGTTGTATCGAATACTCGCCACAGCTGGCGCTACTACGCCCGATAGCTGACCTGAAGAGCCTCGCACATCGTCAGAATAGGTGGCAAGGCCTGACATATAAGCATCCGCTACGTCTGCAGACGGACGCTCCACTTGTATGCCGTGAGCGTGCAAAGGAGCGATTATAGGTTGCGTCTGATCGATACGAGGTTGCGCATCTATGTGCAGTGCATCAGCTGTTGTCGTTGACGCTTGATCTTGCGTTGGTGTTGTGAACACCGTCGAATCCCCAGCACGCACTGGACGCGAGGCCATGGTGCCGCTTCGCATGGTATCCATAGCATCATCGAGATTCACTGGTGCGACGACAAGCATCATACTCATCGCGAGGCTCCACATAACGCGCCTAAGTCCGTGCGATGGAATGCCTGGATTGTTGGACGCAACCGTCTCAAGCACTGCCGAGCGTAGATATGCGGGTGGTTCAATCGAAAATGCATCATCGATGAGAGCCATGTCGAGACGCGTCTCGAGTTCAAGAATCTCTGCAACTCGAGGATCACGTGCGACATCATCAAGAAATGCCGAGCGCTCAACGTCAGTCATCTCACCATCGAGATACTTTTGTGCCAGGATATGCATGCTTGAGATCATCGCTTCACCTCGGCAGCAAGGTGAGCAAGCTTCACTCGTAGGATTGCCTTGGCGCGCTGAACACGCATACGGACAGTGCCCGGCGAT
>JAURNF010000136.1 GCA_030830285.1 Candidatus Kapaibacterium sp. | reverse complement strand
GGCTGCACGCAAGATCCCAATGATCTGCTCTTCCGTATGATGCTTTCGTCCCATGATATGCTCCTTCCAACTACCAAACTATCATTTCAGTTGGTAGCATTTTTGGGGAGCAGGTCAATCTCGATCTTGTTGAAGATCATGAACGGTTCCGTGCAGAGCTTGCGAGTATCCAGCCTAACGGGCGCCGTCGCTGGATCTATGCTCGCAAGCCGCATGGCCGGTACACCACATGGCGGACGATCGTATCAATCGTGTTAATCGGATTTCTGGTGCTCGCCCCCTTCGTAAAAGTGGGCGGGCATCAGTTCATCCTACTGAACATTCTTACACGTGAATTCGTCTTCTTTGGCATTCCATTCTGGCCAAATGACTTCTATCTCGTTGCATTGCTCTTTCTTACAGGCGTGATCACGATTGTACTGTTCACTGCAACACTCGGTCGTATCTGGTGTGGATGGCTATGTCCGCAAACGGTGTTCATGGAGATGATATTCAGGAAGATTGAGTGGATGATCGAGGGTGGACCCAAGGAGCAGGCGCAGCGCCGCAATGGTCCATGGACATTCGACCGAGCCTGGCGGGCCATTGTCAAGATTGTGGTGTTTGCGGCGTTGAGCTTCGGTATCGCAAATGTGTTCCTGTCATATGTGATCTCGAGTGATCGTCTCTTGTCGTATGTGGTAGATGGACCACTGGCACATCTTGAGCTGTTTGTAGGTCTGGTGTTTTTCACGTTTGTGTTCTTCATGGTGTTCTATCGCTTCCGTGAGCAGGCATGTCTTATTGCTTGTCCGTACGGAAGGTATATGTCGGCGCTGGTAGACGAGAACACTGTTGCAGTGACGTATGATTACAAGCGTGGCGAGTCGCGGAGTAAATGGACGAAGGCTGATACAGCGTCACGTAAGCAACATGGTGATGGGCGAGTGCAGCGTGCTGCTGGGGCTGGGGACTGCGTCGACTGTCACCAATGCGTAACGGTTTGTCCCACGGGTATTGACATTCGCAATGGAATTCAACTCGAGTGTGTGAATTGCACTGCATGTATTGATGCATGTGATGAGGTCATGGACAAAGTTGGGATGGATCGCGGACTCATTCGCTATAGCAGTCTTAACGCCGTAGAGCATGGTACATCGCAGGTCTTTACGCGTCGTATTAAGGCGTATCTCGCCGTGTGGTGTGTGTTCATCCTGGCCGTTGGCGTTCTGTTTGCAACGAGAAGCGACTTGGATGTCGTACTGCTTCGGCAGCCGAGATCAACGTGGACGGTGATGAAAGAAGGAACAGCCAACTTCTATGCTCTCAACATCATCAACAAGACCTCTGAAGACCTCCCGTATGAGCTGATCGTGGTATCTCCGACGGGGTATGAGATTAAACCTCTCAACCTACCGCCGCAGGTCAAGGCTGAACAAAAGATGGAAGGCCGACTGATCATCATTCGGACGGCACGATCTGGACGAACGGGCGATGAGACGCTTCAACTGGTCCTGCGTTCTCGTGGAACCGTGTTACGAACATTCGAAACCACATTTATTGGTCCTCGGGAGTAATTGACATGTCGCGCTTTCATTGGGGCTGGCGGATTGGACTTGTCTATACAGCATTCGCATTATCGACGCTTGGATTTGTTGCCTTTGCAATGACGCAGCGAGTTGACTTAGTCAGAGATGACTATTACCAAGAGTCATTACGAACGACAGCAGCACAAGCAGCGCTTCAACGGGGTCGCGCATCTGGTGTGACGCTGCGAGTTGAAGACGGTAGTCTTTGTGTTGGTATGCCGCACGCATCATCAGGTAAGGTGCACGTCCACCTCTATCGTCCGGATAATCCAGCTCGAGATCAACATCTTTCCGGCGAGATTCAATCTGACGGCACTGTATCGTTGCCCCTGTCACGCGACATGCGGGGCAATTGGCGTGCTATCATCAGCTGGACTCGTGATGGGGAAGCGATGACATACGAACAATCCGTGATGCTGCCGTGACAACCGAACTCATCAGCGGTCTACTGCTGGGTGTTGCAGGAAGCATGCATTGTGTCGGTATGTGCGGTCCACTCGTGAGTGCACTTCCAATGCGTAGTGGTTCGCAACTATCGCGCTTGTTTGACAGAATTGTCTACCATCTCTCGAGAACAGGCATGTACGCCCTAATGGGTGCGGTGGTGGGTATTGGAGCTAGCGTGATCGATCTGGCCGGGTACGGTCAGGTTATCTCCATCGTCGCAGGAGTAGGAATGGTCCTCACTGCCGTAATGCAGTTGCTCTGGCACAAGCAACTGGTGCCAAGTGGAGTGATCAATCGATTCACGGCACCCATTCGAAGAGTTGCGCTCGATGCATCCAAGGGTAGGCGGCGTAGCGCAAATGTGCTTCTCGGGGCAGTGAATGCGTTGTTGCCTTGTGGACTCGTCACTTCGGCGCTTATAGGGAGCGCAGCTGGGGGAGACGTCATGTCTGGCATCGTGTTTATGTCAGCATTCGGACTCGGCACCGTGCCGGCACTCGTAGCCATCTCGGTAGGAATAGGCGAGCTACGTCAGCGCTTCGGCATGCGTCTTGGAATCGTGCTGCCAATTGCGACGCTTATCGTTGGTGCACTCGTGATGCTGCGTGGAATGGAACTCGGAATTCCGTTGGTGTCGCCAGCGAACGTTTCGCACACATCGCACGTTACATGCTGTAATGGCAAATAATAATTCAGACGAAAAGGTCTTATATTTGCGACGATTCAAACATGTTTCACACATCTTCAAGTCAATCATCTATGAAGAAGAAGTTTATTGGTGTTGCGCTTACAGTAGCCTGCACCCTCGCATTTGTAACAACCGGACTGGCGCAAGATAAGGCAGCTTCGATGGCGCGTGGTCAAAAGGTGTACAACGAGTATTGCAAGACCTGCCATCAGGCAACGGGTCAGGGTCTTGGCACCGTGTATCCACCGCTTGCCAAGAGTGACTATCTGGCAAAGACTCCGATGCCACAGATCATCAAGGAAGTTGTCAATGGCAAGAGTGGCAAGCTTAAAGTGAATGGTAAGGAATACAACGGCGTAATGGCGCCGCTTCCGAAGAAGTACACAGACGAGGATATCGCCGGCGTTCTAACATACGTCTACAACTCTTGGGGTAACAAGGGCACGGTTGTGACTGTTGCGGATGTCAAGAAGCACAAGAAGAAGTAAGTACGAAGAGAAAAACATTTGCCGCCTCATCGAACTAGCTTCGGTGGGGCGGTTGTAGTTTTGTACTCCACATCAATACGCAATCATGAAGTCAAAACAACGCTCGGCCGGTCGAACAGCGTCCTCACCCTCATCAGGTTTGACGTCAGATCAACGCAAGGAGATCCTGACATACATGCTCATGGCTCGCGAATTCGATACGGCGATGCTTCGCCTGTACCGTCAGGGCAAGGCATTTGGTGGTGTATACTCTCAGCTGGGTAACGAGGCTGTGAGTGTCGGCAGTGCGTATGCGCTCGACACCGCACAGGATGTGCTGTTTCCTATGCACCGTAACATCGGCTCCCATTTCGTCTTCGGTCAGGATCTGGACCAGCTCATGGTGAACCACCTTGCGCGCGAGGGCAGTCAGATGCGGGGCACGGATGGTACCGGACACTATGCAGATCCCGCACGGAGGATTTACGGGAACGTATCGCATCTCGGTGCAATGATACCCGTAGCCGCTGGGTTTAGCCTTGCCGACCAGCTTCGGGGTGTTACAACGGTATCCTTGACCTTCATTGGTGATGGCGGTGCTCAGGTCGGCGAAGTACACGAGGCACTCAATTTTGCAGCCGTTCACAAGATTCCATTGATCCTGATCATCGAGAACAATCAGTACGCGTATTCAACGCCAAACTCGTTGGAGTTTGCATGTGAGCGTCTGAGTGATCGAGCAATCGGCTATGGGATGTATGGAACGACAATCGATGGCACAGACGTGGAGCTCGTGTATGCAACCTGCAAGGAAGCTGTCGAGCGTGCACGTCGTGGAGAGGGTCCTTCGCTGATTGAGACAAAGACCATGCGCATGCGCGGTCATGCCGAGCATGATGACTTCTCGTATGTACCGAAGGAGCTGCTCGAAGAGTGGAGTGCAAAAGATCCAGTTGAGACGTACATCACACGAATTGTAAACGACGGCGTGATGACCGCCGATGAGATTACTGCACTGCGTGAAGCAACACTTGCCAACATGATTGCCGCGATCGACCGAGCCCTGGAGCGTCCATGGCCAGCAGCAGAAGAAGGATTCAAGAACGTGTTTATGTCGGTCTGATCGTCAAGAAAGCACACAACCCATGCAAATGACCTACCTCGAAGCTATTGCTGATGCCATGCGACATGAAATGCGTCGTGACGAACGTGTTTTTATGATCGGTGAGGATATCGGTGCGTACGGCGGCGCGTTCAAAGTCACGAAAGGCTTTCTGGATGAGTTCGGCTCCAAGCGTATTATCGATGCTCCAATTAGTGAGGCAGCAATTATTGGTTCAGCGATCGGTGCATCTTTAAATGGCATGCGTCCCATCGTCGAAATGCAATTCATGGATTTCATCACGAATGGCTTTAACCAGGTCGTGACCGTTGCGGGCACAACTGCATACCGGTGGGGCCTTCCCGTGCCGATGGTCGTGCGCGGTCCGTCTGGAGGCGGTGTTGGCGGCAATCCATTCCATAGTCGCAACGCAGAGGCATGGTTTGCACACGCTACCGGCATCAAGGTGGTGTGCCCAGCGTTTCCCGATGATGCAAAAGGATTGATGATTGCTTCGATTCGTGATAATGATCCCGTTGTGTTCTTTGAGCATAAGGGGCTCTATCGTAAGATCAAGGGCGAGGTACCTGAGGGTGAGCACATCGTTCCATTGGGTCAAGCTCGGGTAGTTCGTACCGGAACGCACTGCAGTGTGATCGCCTATGGTTCGGCAGTGCACATGGCATTGGCAGCTGCAGATGCGCTTGCGAGTGAGGGCATCGAACTTGAGGTCGTCGATATTCGTACGCTCGTTCCATTCGATGAAGAAACGGTGTTTCAGTCGGTTCGGAAGACCGGACGTGTTCTCGTTGCACATGAAGCCGTGCTCACCGCAGGATTTGGTGGCGAGATAGCGGCGCGAATCGCCGATACGGCGTTCCGGTATCTTGACGCACCAGTTCGGCGTATCGCAGCGTTTGACAGTCCTACGCCGTTTGCGCCATCACTCGAGCAAGCCGTTTTGCCGAATGCCGAGAAGATTCAGACCGCCGTGCGGGAGTTGTGTAGCTTCTGAGTGTTGAAAAGTTCGGCAGCAGGTACAGGCCGTCCGACGTATTTTTGTTGATATTCACCAAGGGTCATTCGCATGAAGGTACTGTTCCGAGTATCGTACTCAATTCCAGATGGCAAGCGTCCAGAGTACCTGGCTGCTGTTGCAGCTGTGCGAGCATTCTATGCTGGTTCCGAGACAACGTTTTCGTTGTACGAGACGAAGGGCAAGCACAATCACTTCGAAGAAGTGTACGTGTATCCGTCCGTGGAAGCCTACGAAGCATCTGACGACCCAGAGGCAACTGCGCCAATCGCAGCGTCGATCGAAAAGATCTACGCATTGGCTTCGAATGTTGTCTATGCAGTCTCCACTGAGGTTGCCTAACTCCCAGCGTTCTGTTCATTTCGTCGGATACTCATGAACGTAGCATTCGACGCGAGTGCAGTGTTAGGGCGAAGCGGTATCGAACGATACTCTCGTGAGGTTATCCGTGCGCTGACCGCTCTTGATCAGGGAGTTGTTGCCACGCTTATCGGCAGTAAGGATTCAACAGCAGCGCTTGAAGGCTATTTCGGGCGTGGCGAAAGCATTGACGTCCGTGATGTGCTGTCGCATGAACGAGCGCTTGGGGCGCCCCTTCGCCGGTTTATGCGTGTTATGCAACGCAGGCAGTGGGATGCTGCCGCTGCGAACGTGGATCTGGTTCATATTCTTGGTCCGCAGAAGGTGCTTCCACACAAGCGCCCGTTGGTGGTTACAATCCACGATTTGTTCCCGATGTATGATGCGATGGGAATCGAGGGGACGTTAAAGTCGAAATTCCCTCGCCGTATCGCCAGGCAGTTACGGGCAGCGTCCGCCGTTATGTGTCCGTCGGCGTATGTGGCATCGACGATCCGCAAGCACTTTCCGTGGTACACGGGTCCGATTCACGTTACGCCCCTTGCGGCCAGCGACGAGTTTACTCCCACGCCTATGACCGAGTCAGTGCAAACGCGATTCGGAATTGAACACCCATATCTGCTCTTCATTGGTCGGCTGGATGGACGAAAAAACTTGGATCGCATGCTCGATGCTTGGAATATGCTTCCAGCTGGCGTGCGTTCGGCAGTGAACTTCGTGCTTGTCCTCGCTGGGGGAGACGATGCAATTGAGCGCTTTCGTTCAGCACGATTGCAGAAGTTTCAGGACGGTTCCGTTCGCATTCTCAAGGATGTGGCGACAAGCGAGATTGTGCAACTCTTGTCCTCAGCGCGGGCACTCGCGTTTGCGACGCTTGGTGAGGGCTTTGGATTGCCTGTTATCGAGGCGATGAAATGCGGCTGTCCGGTTATCACGTCGTCAACCACGTCGCTTCCTGAAGTAGGGGGCGATGCAGCGCTGTACGTCGATCCAATGTCGGTTGATGATATCGCGAGCGCTATGCAGCGCTGCATCGATGATGATGAACTGGTGTCAATGATGCGCGAGCGAGGGCTCGTGCAATCGTCGGCGTTTACCTGGAAGGCTACTGCGCAAGCGACGCTCGATGTCTACCGAAGTGTGGTAGGAACTCATGGCTGAATCGTGGATAAAGCGATTGGAGCTTGCGGTTCGCAGGCGATACAATGGGTGGGTCACGCGAGGGACTGACCCAATCGTGGTCGCGTCGCCAACTGAGATTCCAATCATTACGCCCACATCGCGAATTCTTCTGCTGCGTCAGGATCGAATTGGCGATGTCCTTGTGAGCACGCCAATCGTACAAGCAATTCGTGCGCACTATCCAAAAGCTACCATCGGCATGGTGCTGTCGACGAACAACAGTGCTGTGAGTTATACTGTTGAGCCCTATCTCGATAGGATTCATCTCTTCCAGAAGTCAATCTTCGATCTGTTCAGACTGCGTCGTGAACTTCGACGGTGTCGGTACGACATTGTGATTGATCTCATGGATAATCCGTCATCGACATCTGGACTGCTGATTCAAGGATCGCGCGCTCCTCTGGCCATTGGTGTTGACAAGGAGAACCGGCGTGTGTATTCGCACGTTGTTCCACTTGCTGACCGAACATCAGTACACATCGTCGAGCGCATTGCACGTGTTGTGTGGCCCCTCGGGTTCGACATTGCACGTGAAGACTTGCGTCCGTGCATGCCAGACGCTACGCCACGAACATCGGCTCCGAATTCTGGACAGATGTTTGTTCTCGGTATCAACATATCTGGTTCTGATGTCGATCGGATGTACCCAGAAGATGAGCTTAGCAGGGCACTACACGTCATCGCACAAGCGTATGCAGATCAGCTTGCATCCGGACGTCTTCAGGTGGTAGTAATGTCTGCACCTCATCACCATGATATCGCGCAACGGATTGCAACAGCACTTGGTTTTGATCTGCTTCCACCGATGCCATCCTTCCGTGATTTTGCCAGGGCAATAGGTCGATGTGACATGTTCTTTACCCCAGACACATCGGCTGTGCATGTTGCTGCGGCTTGGAACATTCCGACGGTTGTGCTGTTTGCACAAGATGATCGACGGCTCTTGCCATGGTATCCGTATGCCACCCGCAGTTGGTCATGCATTGCTCATAATGCGCCACTTGCGTCGATACCAGTAGATGACGTCGCTGAACGACTGGTAGCGATGATCACTGAAATCACCGGCATCTACCCAAAGGCTTCGTAAATTCTCGCCCACGGCCAACACGGCCCGAACACTTATTAGCACCCACGCTCCAATGTCCATGCACTTTCAACAACGCACAATTCTATGCGGACAGCTCCGACCGGAGCATGTTGGTTCGTCTATTGTTCTCAACGGATGGGTGAATGCTCGCCGCGATTACGGCGGGATCATCTTCATTGATCTTCGAGATCGTGAAGGCATCGCACAAGTTGTGATCGACTCGTCGTACACGCCCGAGGTGGGAGCTTCAATTCACGAGGTTCGTGGTGAGTATGTGCTATGGGTGAAGGGCACTGTGCGTATGCGTGAGAACCCAAATCCACGTATTCCAAGTGGACTCGTGGAAGTACTCGTTGATGAGGTCGGCATCATCAACCCTGCTGAGGTCCCGCCCTTCGACGTTGTCGATGATCTCGGAACAAACGAAGAGCTCCGACTCACGCATCGCTACCTGGATTTGCGTCGCCCAGTGATGCAGAAGAACTTCCTCGTG
>JAURNF010000135.1 GCA_030830285.1 Candidatus Kapaibacterium sp. | reverse complement strand
TGCTCTTGGTCAGCGGGTTGCAACTGTATATCAGGGTGATGTCGCTGTCGGCATTCAAGGTCTCTCGTTTGAAGTTGCCGAATTCCCATCTGGTCACTATTCGGTTGTGCTCAGCGATGACTACGGAATCGTTGGAAGTGTTCCGGTTGTGATCGTGCACTAAGAGAGCAGCACTCAGGAATCAATAAACTGTAGGTCGCACCAATGTCGGTACCGTGGGGACTCATCGAGTAACGCAGCATGCGTTCCGATGTGCTCGATGGTACCGGCATTGAAGACCGCTATGAGGTCGCATTCACGGACAGTGCTTAGTCGGTGTGCGATAATGATGGTCGTACGCTCAGACATGAGCTCATCGAGGGCCGCTTTGATCAGGTGCTCACTCTCCGCATCCAATGAGCTCGTAGCCTCGTCAAGAATAAGAATCGGGGGATTCTTCAGCAACGCACGTGCAATAGCGATTCGCTGACGCTGCCCACCGCTGAGTTTGACCCCTCGCTCGCCAACGACGGTGGACAAACCCTCTGGGAAACGCTCGATAAACTCCCATGCCTGGGCACGCTGTGCGCTCTGAATGATCATCTCCTCTGTGGCAGAGGTGTTTCCATACCGGATGTTCTCTTCGATCGTCCCACCAATCAAGACGATGTCCTGTGGTACGACGCCTATGCTCTCACGGATATCACGTAACGTCATGTTGTGCGACGGTGTACCGTCATATGTGATGATGCCAGAGGTCGGCTCGTAGAGGCGTTGTATTAAGGCTGCTGTGGTAGACTTCCCAGCGCCACTCATTCCAACAAAAGCTACGCGCGAGCCGGATTCAACAGTCAGGTTGAGGTTGTTTACCACATTGACCGTGGGGCGCTCAGCATAGGCGAAACTGACGTTGGCTAGTGATACCGAATGAACACGTTTCCCTGTATCTAATCCGAGGTCCTCGCTTGGTTGCTGCATGAGTTCGAAGAAGCGTGTTGCAGCTCCAAGTGACTTCTGCAGTGATCCAAACAGCTCAGCAAACGAGCCAAGTGCTCCGCCAACGAACATTGCATACATAAGGAACGATAGCAGCTGTCCCATGCTAATATCGCCCCGAGCCACAAGGCCAGCACCGTACAAGATGACAGCTGCAATGCCGCCGAAGATCACGAAGATGATGAAGGTGACGAATGCGGCGCGTAGACGAGCACCTCGGACGGCAAGCGCAACATTATCGCTGATGGCCGCGGAATATCGTCTGATTTCCTGCTCCTCTTGCACATAGGATTTTACAGAAGAGATACTCTGCAGAACCTCATCGACAATGGTTGCTGAACGTGCGAGAGCATCCTGGGTTTTCACGCTCAATGCACGTATTGCACGTCCAAGAAACACAGCTGCAGCTACGATTACAGGTATACCCATCAATATGGGTAGGGTGAGCTCAATACTTGTGGTGACGATCAAGATGATTGAACCAACGAGCAGGATAGACTGACGTAAGAGTTGTAGCAACGAGAATGAGAATGTCTCTTGCACCTGCGTCATGTCACTCGAAATACGCGATGAAAGCTCACCGACGCGCCTCGCAAGAACACCTGATAACGGCTGTGTGATGATTGCGCGAAACAGGTCGACACGGATTGTACCCATGACCTTCTCGGTTGTACGTGCGAGCGTCACCGAAACAACGTATCCAACGAGTGCTTGTCCAACAAGAAGTGCCAGGAAGAGGCCGCCAGTTTCCACTACACGATCGATTGAGTTCGAGGCGATGATGCTGTCGATGATCGATCCTGTGAGCCGCGGAAAGGCCAGAGAGATGCCTGTACTCGGCAACATGAACACAAGAGCTGCGATCACACGTCCAGCATAGGGCCGATAGTACCGGAGGAGAAACGAAAACGGACGCTGGCTGGTGGGCTGACTCATTGGGTATTCGCAGGGTTCATTGTGTTTCGTCGTTGTCGAGCTGTATGACGGTTCCAGTCTGCGTCGATTGCGGGTCTATGTACTGTTGGATGACTTCGGCTATGTACTCTGGTTGAATCCAACTACGTCGCTCCTCTTCTGATGACCACGACTGGTTGCTTGGAGTGTTGATAATCCCTGGCGAGATGCAAACAGCTCTGACACCAGATTGTCGGCACTCTTCTGCTGCAGCCTGTGTCAAGGCAACAACTCCAGCCTTGCTGGCAGCATAGAGAGACTTCAGCGGCGAAGGCCGATGAGCTGCCATGGCCGCGATTGTCACGATGGCACCCTTGGTTGACCGAAGTAGGGGTATGCTGTAGCGGAGGACATTGAACGTTGTCCGAAGATTGAGACCAATCATTGCATCGAAATCGGAGTCCGTCATCTCTTCGATGGGCCTGCCGGCGACGATTCCTCCCACAAGATGAACTACTGCGTGGAGAGGGTGCATGATTGTTGCGAATGCTTGTTCCGTCGCATGTGAGTCCGATACATCAACCAACGACTGGGGCCAAGCGATCACAGTCCATCCGCGCTCAGCGAGATAGCTCGTAACAATGCGACCAAGCTCACCATGAGCTCCAGTGATAAGGACGTATCGCTGATTCATCGTACGAGCATTGGTATCGTGATGCTTTGCGTCGCTGACGTGAACGATATGATGTAGACGCCTCGATAAAGAGGAACCTCTACACAGATCGATGTCTCTTCAGACGAGTGATTGGTTATCCTACTTGGAACTAGCTGACGCGTTGTTGCGTGCATGATCACAGGTTGTACATCGGGTGGAGTTGTACCAACGATCGTAAAGCATTGCTGTCCGCTGAGTAACGGATGATTCGCAATACGAGCACTAGTATTCAGCGACGCTGTTTCAATTGATGTAACAGAACCTGGCATACGCACGCCACATGGGACTACTAGAGCATTTCTTGGAACAGAAAACCACGATGTGTCTCGAGGATAGGATGCGAACATCGATGTATCTGCGGTGGTCACAACGATGCGTGCATCCATCTGATCGCGAAAAAGCTGCTGCGATTCGATAGGAAACACATACCAAGGATCTTCAATCCGTGTACCTACGGATACGCTTGTGGCGCCAGTGATTGGATCGCGCAATAGGAGTTGCGCGCGTACTGGTGATGATGTGTAGACAGCAACAATGACGCTCTGCTTTGCGTCTCTTGTTGAAATTACTGGCGATCCAAGAGATGGACCAAGAAGTCGGGCAGCTGATGTTAGGTCGGGGGATCCAAACCCCGCAACAGTGTCTACCGCTGTACCCCGCTGCGCAGATTGTCGTAAGACTTCGCGGATCTCCCATGGTGATGCACTTGGATAGAGCTCTCGAAGCAGTGCCAGACCTCCGGCAAATATTGGTGCAGAGAGCGACGTGCCGGACTGTCGCGAGAAATTGCCATCAGGACCTTGGCATCGAATCTGCACTCCCGGTGTGGCGAAATCAGGCTTCTGACGGCCCTTTGCGGTTGGACCCCACGAAGACTTCGTCCAAGGGGATACTCCATCCTGCGCGAGGGCTCCAATAGTCATCACACTGTCGGCATCGGCGGGAGTGATGATAGTTCTTCCAGACGGACCATCGTTACCTGCAGACGTAACGCAGAGCACTCCTCGCGATGCAGCAATGTTGAGTGCCCGCGATGCCCATGTTGTTGATCCGTCGAGATCGCCATACAGTGTAGAGTCCTGTCCTTCATCAAACAACCGATAACCGAGTGATGACGTAATGATATCAACACCACGGATCTCTAACATCATCACAGCGGCAGCATAGGCTTCCTCTTCGATGCGCTGCTCATATCGCATGTCCTCAGTCTTAGCCAGGATGTACGATGCAAATGGTGCCATACCGATCAGTGAATCATGCTGCCAGCCCCCTAGGAGCGACAGAACAGCGCTGCCATGTGCATCCTGTGATTGAGGGTCAAGGGTGTCATTGTTTGTCGTTGAGTCGCCCTGGATAAGATCAATCTCCTCGATGACCTTGAGATGCTGCGAGAGCGTCGACATTGATTTCCAGCGGAAGCCTGTATCGATAACTCCGAGTAGCACGCCTGTTCCGTACACTCCGCCATTGTGCAGTGGTGGAGTTTGTAGGACACGATGCTGGATATCATCGGAACCGTATAATGGCGGTTCACACGTAACATCTGCGAGCGGCTGGTATCGGCGACGACTCACAGGCTGAACGGATGCCACACACGAGAGCGCAGCAAGCTGAGCAGAGTCAGACTGCGGACACTCAACGATGATTGAATTGAACCAGGGGAGGGTGAGCACTATTCGTGGCGTCACGCGTCGCACCTCGCGTACATACGGACCATACACCATGGCGTCTGTGCTGTCGACAAGCGGATCCATGCCCATGCGCGATCGTCGCTGGAGAGCCTTTGGGGAAAACTGAGCAATGAGCGCACTATACGCAGGTGTGCCAGGAGCATACGATTCAGGCCCCTTATCGCGAAAGATTACGCGGTAATGGGCATCCTGAGCTGTCGCTGGAATCAGTGCAGTAACGAGAAGCGCTACCGCTATGAGTGCTCTTTCGTAGGTTTGAATTCTCACACAGGAACCAACATAGTGTCGAAACAAGGACCATCACGATCGGCCGTCCAATCTGCCCGCAGCTCAGCCGCCTGGACATATCGCAGCGGAGGAGCAGTTGTTCGATGTTCGGGAAGCGATCGCATCGACTTCCTTCATCGTATGACGACGAATGATCTGACAAAATTAGTTCCAGATCACGGCATCCAGACCGTTATTGTCAACGAAAAGGCGCGAATTATCGACGTCGTCATGGTGCTTCAGGGTAATGACGAGGCACTAATGCTCGGATCACAGGGAACCTCGACACAGATTACGACATGGCTCAAGAAGTACGTGATCACCGACAACGTACGCTTTGCCGATCTATCGTCACAGCACGCATGCATCGAGATCATGGGTCCGAGATCCGCGGAAGTAGTCGAAGGGATGTTTTCGATCGACTGCAGCAAGTGGCTGCTTGGCCAGTGGGCACGAATTGACGTCGACGGGCGCGTTGTGACGGTCGTACGCATGCCCTCATCATGTGAAGTCTCGTACTGGATCGTAGCAGAGATTCCGACACTTGACGTGTTTCGTGAAGTGTTAACAGCAAATGCAGCATCGATACCGATGCTTGATCACAATGATTGCGAGTACCTACGTGTTCTCTCAGGCATGGGTGCGTACGACCATGAGTTGTCGGAGGCCTACAATCCGCTCGAGGCCGGACTGCTACACCTGACGTCGTTTACGAAGGGGTGCTACATTGGCCAGGAAGTCATCGCTCGACTTGACTCATACAACAAGGTCAAGCAACGGATCATGACACTTGTTGCGAAGGCAGAACTGCATGAGGGCGACGTGGTGATGCGTGATGCTACTCCCGTAGGTGTGATCACGACAGTTACACGATCATGTGATTCTTCGACATCACTTGCGCTTGCCTACGTGCGCGGTGAACATGCAGTATCGGAATCCTCCATCCAGATTGCCTCAGATGATGTTCTGATCGAGGCTGTTCAGTACCTACCGCCATACGTGGACATATCATGCCAGTAGTATGGATATCTGGAGGAGCACGACGCCTTGGTAAGGGGCTAGCACTTCGATTTGCCGAACGCGGATTTGATGTTAGTCTGACGTATCGCACGTCAATGGAGGAAGCTCAGCATGTACAAGGGGAGATACAGGCACTCGGGCGTGCGTGTCACATCGCAGAGTGCGATGTCCGCAGCGAATCCCAGTTGCGAGAAAGTCTGGACGCATGCACACGTGAATTGGGTGTGCCCGATGTGATTGTCAGCAATGTGGGTGTCTTTCCAGCACGCACTCCGATACCAATGGTGAATGAACAGGATCTGGTAGACGCGCTTGCAGTTAATACGATCCCGCTACTTACGATATCACGCGTCTATCACGAACTGTGCAGTTCACACAATACGCAGGGACGCATCGTCAGCATGGGGTCGCTCGGCGCCCATGAAATCTGGCGTAATCGCATAGCCTACAACGTGAGCAAGAGTGCACTTCATACGATGGTCCAAACGCTCGCTCGAGGGTTGGCTCCTATGATATCCGTTAACTCTGTTGCACCGGGCATTATTGCGCAACCTGACGAGATTGAAGAGCATGAACAAGCCGGCCTTATCAGTATTGAACGTATCCCGATGCACCGACACGGTAACGTTGATGATGTGTTTGATGCTGTATGGTTTTTCGCAACTGCTACGCCATATATTACGGGGCAGACCGTCATCGTTGATGGTGGTTATCACCTTACACGGTAAGGCTGATTTTCGAATTGTACCTCCACGTAGATCGATTTCCTGAAAGACACACATGACGCAATCAACTCGCTACTTGTCATGCATTGCCGCACTGATGCTGGGTGTGATATCCCTAAGTGCGGGCACTGTCACGCTTCTTCCT